>JAUWYR010000053.1 GCA_030615745.1 Candidatus Zixiibacteriota bacterium
TTGTGCATTTTTGACATCCTTTATTGAACTGCTTTAACAAACTATAACTAAAATAGCCATAATATATTTAAAAACAAGATACTTACAAAACTCGACAGCAACACTTTTTATCCTTTAAGCCCATTGCGAGGGACGAAGTCCCGAAGCAATCTCTTGCCGAGATTCCTCGCTTTGCCCGGAATGACAGGATAGTACAGGTATTTGTGAGACACCACACTAGGTTCCTGGACAAAAAATAGCCACAAAGCTTCCCCTAATTTTTAAATCTTAGCATAAATCTCTTTCCTTCTCGCCTCCAGAAATTCTGGCACTTTTCCCAAAAACTCAGCTGCGGTTAAAACTTTTTTTGAAAGCTTTTCAGCTTCTTTCAAAACTGGCTTAATTTTATCTTTATAATTTTTGTCTCTGACCAGATGATGGTCCAGAATAATTGTGTTTACCTTGGTTTGAGTCAAAATCTTTAAAAGGTTTTTGTTGCTTTGTTCCATTCCCACCTTTGACGCTCTATACCCCAAAAATAGGGTTGGAAAACCGGACAAAATCAGAACATCAGGATTTTCATCGATTATCCAATTTGTGGTGAAGTCAAGCTGGGGTCCCTGAACATCTGTTGCGTGGATTAATTTTTTCCTCTGAAAAGAGATTGAGCACATCACAACATATCCCAACTTTGAACGGTCTTCACCATGAAAAACAGGAGGTGAGAAATTAATTTTTGTTTTTTTAAATTTAAAATTTCTCCCATCTGCAAACTCCTTTCTTTCAGGGCTATCCTTGATCCAATCAAAAAACTCAGATGCCCTTCTCTTCTGGGAAAGATTAATATTTTCCTTCGGATTTTTTAACAATAAAAATTTATCTTTATAGAAGTTAGCCTGTGGAAAATAATGGTCATAATGATAATGAGAGATAGTCAACATAAAAGCCTTTTCAGCATATTCTTCGACAATCTCTGAAAGCTCCTTTAACCTTTCGATCTCCTTTACCGAGGGAGGAAGCCCGTATCTCAAAGAACCTAAAGAGACTCCGGGGTCAATAAGGATTTTTACGTCGGTCTCCACATAGGTAGCTGTGGACCTCACTCCTAAAGAATCAAAAGCCAAGGGAACGATCTTCATTTAAACTTTCAGGATTTAAATAAAAAATTCATTCCATTTCTCTGATAGCTCTTAAGATCTCAAACTCTGTTTCAGCGGAGATAAGCTTTTCTCTTAAAAAATCATATTGAAGGATTTGGGCTAAGCCTTTGAAGACTTTTAGATAGAGGTTATCATCATAAGGTGGTGCCACCATAACGAAGAAAAGATGAACAAGCTTTTTATCCAAGGCATCGAAATCGTAACCTTGTTTTGAACGGGCAAATCCCATGACAAAATCCCTTGCTTGCATAGTGCGGACATGAGGAACTGCAATCCCTTTTCCAATGCCGGTGGAGGCTTTCTTCTCCCGATTCACAAGGTCTATAAATAATTTCTTTTTATTACAAACTTTACCGGAACGATCTAAAAGGTTTACTAATTCCTCTAAGATAGCATTTTTTGTCATCCATAACTTCTTTTGAAAAGAGACCTCCTGCTCTGGGTCAAACTCCAATTTGGTTTCCATTTCTAATTTTATCAGCTCAGGCTTTAAAAATCGCGCGATGTTCATCTTTTCATTCTCAATTAATTTGAAAACTTTTTCTTCATTTTTCACAAAAGCCAAATCCCGGAAGCCGAAAAATTGATCGAACTTAAAGGTTAGCTTTTTCAATTTCATTTATCGGCAATTTTTGTCTTTCGTTATATTATAAGTTATGCCCAAAAAGCTGTCAAGGGTAAATAGACTCTTATTTGTGTCTAATTACCTCACTCTCTATCCCCCTCTCCATAAGTGGAGAGGGGCAAGGGGTGAGGAAAAATAGTTGACTTTAATAGGTTTTTGTTATACAATTTTCGTGGATTTTGAATTAAGCACAGTTTTTTAAGCAAAAGATGAAGTTACTCAGATTTTTATTAATAACAAAATTAACTTTGTTTTTCCTTTTCTCTTTAGCTTTCTCCAAAGAGAAAAGCACAATCCAGCCTGAAAAATATCGAATCAAGGCTAAAAAAATAGGGGAGAAGATAAACCTGGATGGAATTTTGGATGAGCCAGTTTGGAAAACCACCTCTCCTGCAACCGATTTTGTTCAGCTTGAGCCAGAAGAAGGGGTTTTTGCATCTGAGAGGACTGAGGTGAAAGTTCTATATGACAAAAAGAATCTATACTTAGGAATATCCTGTTATGATAGTTCTCCTGATAAGATCGTAGCAACCGAGATGTGCCGGGATGCACCACTTTTTTATAACGATTTTGTTGCTTTTATTCTGGATACTTTTCACGACCATAGAAATGGTTTTTATTTTGCAGTAAATCCTTTAGGAGCCAAGCTTGATGCTCTGATAACAGATGAGGGGCAGAATAAAAACTTTGACTGGGATGGAGTATGGGAGTGCGAAACTCATAAGGATTCTCTGGGCTGGTATGCGGAGATAGCTATCCCCTTTAAAACTTTAAGATTTAATGAAAAAAAATCACAGGTCTGGGGATTCAATATACTTAGAGCTATCAGAAGAAAAAATGAGTTCTCTTTCTGGACTCCTGTATCCAGAGATTACGGGATAAATCCGGGAATGAAAATATCGAGATTCGGTCATCTTGAAGGGCTTTCTGGTTTAAAACAGGAAAGAAATTTAAAGACCAAACCCTATCTTTTGACAAGATTAGAAAGAGATTACCAGGAAAAGAAAACAGACCTATCAGGCGATCTTGGTTTAGATTTAAAATATGGTGTTACCTCCAACCTCACCTTGGATTTGACCTTAAATACCGACTTTGCTCAGGTTGAGGCTGACCAGTATCAGATAAACCTCACTCGTTTCAGCTTATTTTTTCCGGAAAAAAGGGATTTCTTTTTAGAGGGCGCTGGGATTTTCCATTTCGGTGAAAGGATACCTGAATATGGTGGTCCACCCTCAACTATTCTTTTTTTTAGCAGAAAAATAGGATTAGCAGAGGGTGAGCCTTTGCCTATCTTAGGTGGATTGAAATTAAGTGGGAAATCAGGCAAAAACAACTTAGGATTTTTGAATATTCAGGTGAGAAGAAAGGAGGTTGAAGATGATGAAGAAGTTTATATAATTCCGAGCACCAACTTCACAGTGATAAGGGTAAAAAGGGATTTTTTAGCTCAGTCAAATTTCGGCTTTATCTTTTTGAACAAACAGGTTGAACTTTCCTCCTCAGATAGAGAAAAAATAGAGGGAAATCCAAAAATTTATTTATCTGAGGATTATGAAAATGCATATAACAGAGTAGCTGGATTGGATATTAACTTCTCCTTTTTTAAAAATCTAAATTTAGGTGGATTTTTGGCTAAAAGCTTTACACATAATTTAAAGGAAAAGGACTGGGCAAAAAGCGCTTATTTTCAATGGAGAAATGACCTTTTAAACTTCGATATAACTTTAGCAGATATTGATAATAACTTCAACTCTGAGATGGGATTTATCTTAAGGGAGGATATAAAAAAAGCAGAAATTGAGTTGGGATATAGCCCTCGTCCTAAGATAGGATTCATTCGCCAGTCATTTTTCTTTTTTAACAATCGATATTTTACCGACCAAAAAAACCTTTTAGTCAATCGAAACATTAACATAGGTGTTTATAATGCATTAGAAAATGGTGGTCATCTTTTGTTCGGTCTCTATAAGGAGTTTGAGAGATTGAAGGTGGGGGATGATTTCGAGATCAAAGATGATAAATGGATAGAACCTGGGGATTACGAATCAGAAGGGTTTTTCTCTGAGCTGGGAACTGACCGCAGTCGAATGTTCTCTTTCAATCTCGGTTTGAATGGAGGAGATTTCTATAATGGGAAGCTCTTATCTTTAAATCTTCGGGGTTTCTTTGTTCCAAGCTTTCGGCTTTCAACATCTTTGTTTTTTAATTATAACAAAATCACAAAGCTTCCTGTTTTAAATACTGAGGATATCGAAGCTAAAAATGAGAAGATAGATTTCGAAACAAAAATTCTTGGTGCAAGGATAACCTATTCTTTCTCAACCAGGCTTTTTTATCGGGGGTTTTTGCAATATAACTCAGAGGATAAGGAATTTTCAGCCAATCTACTTTTGAATTACATTTACAAGACCGGGAGCAATTTTTATTTGGTCTACAATGAGCTCTGGGAGAAGGAAAGGATAGCTAAAGTAAAGAACAGAACCATACTCTCGAAGATAGTGTATCTTTTCAATATCTAAAAAGATAATTTGGTAAATGTAGGAGAGACGTTTATCCCCTCCTTCTTTCTATTTTTTAACAATTTCTTTAAATCTTTTCGCATCTTCACACATAGAGATATTGTTAAACAGATAATAGACCTCAGAGAAACCCTCACCCAATTTTTTAGATCTTCAAATGCTATTCCAATTAAATAAGTAAAATTTTTCTGTAGGGGAGGGGCTTGTTGAGCCTTGCGAAATCCCGATTTATCGGGGTCCCCTCCCAACTCCAGCGGGAGACCACGAGGGTCTCCCCTACGTATATAGGTTTATTTTGTTGGATAAGCACTAAATCGTAATCGGTGTAATTATATCTATATCTCTTTTTTCCGTGAAGCCTGAAATAGGCGAGTTTTTTTGTTGTGGTTTTATTTTTAAAAGGGTCAACGCAGTGAATCAAATCCAAATCCTTGCACAATCTTTCGATCTCTTTTTCCTTCCAATACCCTCTCGGCTCCCAGGCGAAAAGATAGTTTTCTCTTTTTATCTTTTTAAAAAATTTTTCAAGGTTACCCTTGTTTTCTTCTGTTTCAGCAAAGCTTGAAGGGCATTGAAAAACGATTATTTTTGCTTTCAGGATTGAGGCTATTTTTTCTGTTTTTTCCCAGGCGGAAAAGACCTCAGAAGTAGGCTTAAAAAAGCCATAGTTTTTCTTTTTGTTCTCAGGGATTTCAAATTTCAATCTGCGGTAAGTAGGAGATTTTGGCGAATGAGTTATAAGCTGCCAGGCTTTCAAACAGAATTCAAAATCAGGCGGAGCCTCATCTCTCCATTTTAAAGCAGTCTTTTGCTGTGGGGGTTGATAAAAGGTCTTTTGAATCTCCACCACTCCGAATTTTTTATAATATTTCTCCCTGAAGTGGGGAAACCACAGCACCCGATTTTGACCTTCATTTTTTATTTTGGAGTGCAAAAATTTATTTTTGCTATTTTGCATCAACAAAGTTGATGCACTCCAATTTAATTTTTAGCTGGGGCAGGGGTTCAACCCCTGCCCCAACGGTATAGTAGAGGCTGAATCCCACCTTAGTAGTGTACTAAAACAGCTCCATCTGCTCCTCACCAGAAGCTTTCTCTTTTACTTCCTCTTCAAAAATACTTATCTTTCCGTATACCCCATCATATCCAGGAACTATCTTTAAATTCCCTTCACGAACTCTTTTTATCCCCTCAGCTATCCTCGGAGGCGCTTTTTTTGAAAGCTCCTCTGAAGGTAAATCGAGCAATATTCTAAATTCGTTTCCAAAAGTCTGGAGCATCCTTTTGTATTCGTTCTCAACACCTTTGGTCTCTGTTCCCTGACCCAAAGCCTCAGCTATTATCTCTAAAAGTGGGATTAAATTTTTATAAGGAATACCATTATCCGGGACAAAACCTTTGGGTCTGTCTGCTAACTTTTCTACCCGATTCAAAACCCCCACGGTCAATCTTCTATGACATACCGGGCACAAACCCTTGTTCTTTTTGGTCTCGGATGGAGAGGACAGGACCCCGCAGTTTCTATGCCCATCGAAATGATATTTACCCTCCTCCGGGAAAAACTCTATGGTGAATAAAAACTTTTTTTTGTCCTTATTTTTTATCGCTCCCATTATCTCATCATAAGAAAGCTCGCAATCAAAAACATTTGCCTCCCTACCCAATTTTGAAGGAGAATGAGCATCGGAATTTGAGATTAAAGTAATATTGTCCAACTTTGATAACCTCCAGTTCATCTGGGGGTCGGATGAAAGACCGGTCTCTAAAGCGAAGATATATCTGGAATACTCTCCAAAGCACTCCTCTATGGAATCAAATCCTGAATTGGCTCCGAATATGGAGAACCAAGGAGTCCAGGCATGTGCGGGAACAACCAAACACTCCTCTGAAATATCCAGGATGATTTTAATCAAATCTTTTGCAGGAAATGTAAAAGTTGGTCTACCATCTGAATGTAAGTTACCTAAAGGAGAGAGCTTTTTATTTATTTTCTCAACTATCTCAAAGCTTGGAGCGAAAATGATATTGTGAATCTTTCTGAGTCTTCCATCCTGATGGTAGATATTGTTAAGCTCTGTGCTCAGGATGAAATGGATATCAGTTTTTTCATTTTTTAAAACAAAAAGACCGTTGCCACAAGGTTTTAATTTCTCTTTTAATTCAGCAAAATAAGCTGGATGGGTGAAATCGGCAGTGGCTAAAAGGTCTATTCCCTTAAGCTTTGCCCACTTGGCTAATGCCTCGACCTCCATTTCCTTGGAGGTAGCCCGGCTGTATTTGGAGTGGATATGTAGGTCAGCGATTATCCGCATCCGAATCTCACATCTTCAGATTTTTGTTCAATCACCCGTAACGGAGGGTTTATCCCTCCATAGCAGAGCCATAAAGGCTCTGCTACGCGATTTAAAAGAATCAATTTTTTAACTAATTTAAAGTTGTTTTCCTAAATATGCAATAGATAAATCCAAAAAGTTTGTCTTCTCACCTCTTGTCCTCTTTCCACTTGTAGATAGGGAAAAGGTTTCAAGATTTTGCTTAAAAAATAAAAAACCCTCAGTCTTGCAAAATATGGAGCCGAGGGGTTCTCTTTTTTGATTAAAATATAATCTATGGTGTTAGTCTATATTCACGTTCGCCAGCCTTTGGTTGATAACATGCTTTAAAAGAAATCCAGCCAGAGGATACATTCATGTCCACAATCTGTATTTTACCATAATGATTATTACCAGTCTTTATAGCATAAACGTGTCCGAGCAAAGCTGTTAATGAATAGCCAGTGTTAGCATATCCATTTTCAGGCGCAACATCAGCGGAATTCCAATCGGACATATAACCCAAATCCATAGTCTCCGCCCCATTAGTTCCTGCCAACCACAACCTTGTTCCAGCAGCTAAAGCAATCCTTTCACAAATTATATCCCCGATGCCAGAAGGTGTGCTGTAATCTCCCGTGTTTATTCCGGTCATATCCGTTACCGTGAAATTGGATAACTCGTATCCTGATTTAGTAGAATTGACAGCATAAGCATACATAGTAGCATATTCTGTCGGACCGGTCTCCGGCCTTGGCGTATCCCTTACGATGTTTGAGGTATGGCTTATCTCGGTCCAGTCATCCTTTGCTGCCACCACCAAGAAACTATAGGTATTTCCATTGTTAAGACCGGAAACAGTTTTGGTTCGGATTGTATATGATTCTCCACTCGGAGTTTTCAAAGTCTCAGCTTCGAGAAACCCATTAGGTATCTGTTCCTTAGGGTCAAGATTGGAATAAGCTCCATCATATTTGTAGATAAGATATCCATCCAGGTCACCCTCATAATTGCTGGTATACCATACCAGAGCAACCTTACCATCTCCGGTTACACTTTTTAAACCCAAGGGTGGTGAAAGCTTCTCCGCACTTAGAACCTCGGTTATCTTATCCTCGCACCCAAGGAGCAGAAGAAAAACAAACAAAAAGATTAAAAGAAAAGCTAAATGCTTCATAAAAACCTCCTCCTTTTTTTCTCAATTTATACTAAAAACTTTCCTTTTAAACACATTTCAAATATTTATCCAAAAAATTTTAAAAGTCAAGAAAAAAATCTTTAAATATTTACTTATTTGCTTTTTAGTAAATCAAATAAAAAAATTCGTTTGACTAATTATAAAATTTTGTTATGATTTAAGTGGAGGAGTAATTTTTAAGATTATGAATCTATTTGAAAAGCCAAAAAAGAACAAGCCCAAAGGTCTTTCCCATGAATGGAAAACACCTTTAGCTGATAGGATGAGACCAAAAAACTTAGATGAGTTTATGGGGCAGAAACATATCCTTAAGAAGGACTCTGTCTTAAGAAAAGCGATAGAGAAAGGAGAACTTCAATCCTTAATTTTCTGGGGACCCCCGGGAACTGGGAAGACGACCTTAGCCTATATCATAGCCGAAATCACAAATACACATTTTGTAGCCTTTTCTGCTGTAACCTCAGGGATAAAGGAAATCAAAAAGATAATGGAGGAGGCGAAAAAACAGAAAAAATTCTACAACAGAAGAACAATACTTCTCGTGGACGAGGTTCACAGATTCAACAAGGCTCAACAGGATGCTTTTCTGCCATATGTTGAAAAGGGAGACATAATTTTCATCGGAGCAACAACCGAGAACCCCTCATTTGAAGTGATATCAGCCCTTCTTTCGAGGTCAAAGGTTTATACCTTAAACCCATTGAATGAACAGGAACTCAAAATCATACTCGATCGCGCAGTAAAAGATAGAAAAAGAGGTTTAGGTGAACTAAATTTGAAGTTAGAGGATAAGGTCTTGGATTTTATCGCCCAGATGGCTAACGGAGATGCAAGAGTAGCTCTGACAACTTTAGAATTTACTGCATTGGCAACCACTCCTGATAAGGACAATAAAAGATTTATAACCTTAAAGGTGGCCCAGGAGGCGATGCAGAAAAAAGCATTGGTCTATGATAAGGGTGGTGAGGAGCATTATAACATAATATCAGCCCTGCATAAAAGCTTAAGAGGTTCTGATCCTGATGCATCTTTATACTGGCTTGGCAGGATGCTTGCCGGGGGTGAGGATCCACTTTATATTGTTAGAAGGTTAATAAGGTTTGCCTCAGAAGATATAGGTAATGCAGACCCTCAAGCCCTCCAGGTAGCAGTAGCAGCAAAAGAAGCTTATCATTTCTTAGGTTCACCTGAGGGGGAATTAGCTTTAGCCCAGACAGTGGTATATTTAGCCACAGCCCCTAAAAGCAATTCCATTTACAAAGCTTTCAATCTGGTTTTTGGCGACATTCAAAAAACTCAAGCTTTGCCTGTGCCTTTGCACATTCGTAATCCGGTTACAAAGCTTATGAAAGACTTGGGCTATGGAAAAGATTATAAATATCCGCATAACCATTCAAATCATTTTGTTGATGAGGAATATCTGCCCGAAAACTTAAGAGGAAGAAAATATTATAAACCAACCGATTTCGGTTTCGAAAAACAGATCAAAAAAAGGCTTTTGTGGTGGGAGAAGAAAAAGAGAAAAAGTAAGTGATTTTACTTTTTATTATCTTTTTCGTATTATTTGAAAACTAAAACTTTAAAGATTTTTTTCAGGATTAAATTATTATGCATATTAAAAATATCCTTAGTTTTCTCATCATAGTTTTTTTGTCTTTTCCAATCAATTCTTTTGCTGACAAAATTCTTATCCCCATGGATTTTCATCAAACAGACCATCTCAAAGCGTATGGCGTTGCCTATTGGATTTTAGACCAGGGACAAGATGTGGAATGGCTTTTAAACTATCGTTGTGGCTCATTTATGACAGAAGCAAATGAAAACATCAAAAGCCACTGTAGATTGCAAGGTGTTTTTTTTGAGCTGGCAAGCCCGACCCAAGCTGGAGCAATCTATAAAAAGATAGAGGAAAATAACATGGAGGTGGTGCTCTTGGAAAAAGCACCTTTAATTGCAATATACACCCCTCCTCATAAAGAGCCCTGGGATGATGCAGTAACTTTAGCTTTAACCTATGCAGAGATACCTTATACCACCCTATGGGATGAAGAGGTTTTAACCGGTGAGCTGGAAAAATGTGATTGGCTACATCTTCATCATGAGGATTTCACAGGACAATATGGAAAATTCTATGCTGCCTACAGAAATGCCTTATGGTATAAACAGGAGCAAGCCATCTGCGAAAGGGTGGCGAGAAAACTCGGATTTAAAAAAGTCTCAGATGAGAAAAAGGTGGTTGCAGAAACGATAAAAGAATATATTGCTCGCGGTGGATTTCTCTTCGCTATGTGCTCTGCGCCAGAGACTATGGATATAGCCTTAGCAGCAAAAAGAGTCGATATTGTGCCCCAGGAGTTAGATGGGGACCCGGTCGATTTTGATTGTCAAAAAAAGCTCGACTATTCAAAATGTCTGGCTTTCACCGACTTCGAGGTGAATACCAATCCATTAGAATACGAACATTCAAATATTGATACCACACCGGATAAACTTCGTTTCATAGGCAATCCCCAGGCAGACTTTTTCACCCTTTTCGACTTCTCTGCTAAATTGGACCCTGTTCCAAGCATGCTTGTTCAAAACCATGTGAATGGGGTCAACGGTTTCATGGGGCAGACAACCGGATTTAAAAAAGATCTTGTGAAAAAGTATGTGATCATCTTAGGAGAGACTTTGGGACAGAATGAGGTTAAATACCTTCACGGAAATTTTGGAAGAGGGACTTTTACATTTTTTGGAGGACATGACCCAGAGGATTACCAGCATCGGGTTGGGGACCCACCCACAGATTTAAACCTTCACAAAAACTCATCCGGTTACCGGTTGATCTTAAACAATATCTTGTTCCCAGCTGCTAAGAAGAAGGAGAGAAAGACTTAGTCTCTCAATATATATAGAAAATCTCACAATTCTTTAGCCCTTTTACAAATTTCACGGTGTATCCATATTAGGATGGGATAAATTCCCATCTCTATCAAAGTTATTGGGTAATAATAAGCGGGGCATTTAGCCCCGCAAAAATAATAAAAAATCACTATGGAAAACAAACCTAAAGTCTACTACATCACTCAATTTGCCACTGCATTTTGCTGGGGCTCGATTTTCCCTGTTTATGTCCTTTATTTCCGGAACTATGATCTTAATCTTTTTCAAATCGCCTTGATGGCAGCTATATTTGAAGCTTCTATTTTGATTTTCGAGCTACCAACAGGACTGGTCGCTGATATCTATGGCAGAAAAATCTCACTGGTGCTTTCAAATGCGGTCCTTTTTATCGGGGGTTTAATCTTTTTGAGCTTCCCCTCACTTATCGGGTTTATCTTCGGAGAGATAATTATTGGATTGGGTGATACTCTGAAATCCGGAGCATTTGAAGCCTGGATTTTCGATTCATTAAAATATGAAGGAAAAGAGAAAAAAACAAAATTTGTCTTTTCTCAGGGGAAAAGATACCAGACATCAGGAAGGCTTATCGGAATGATTTTAGGTGGATACATAGGCTTTTGGAATATAAGATTTGTCTGGTATCCATATGTTTTTGGCTTTTTGGTTACTTTTTTATTCTTACTTTTTGCAATGAGGGAGGAATACTGGCAAAAAGGGGAAGAAAAGAAAGGGGTCTTCAGGCAAATCAAAGATACGGTGAATAAAAGCTTAAAAGTCGTTCGATGTGAAAAGATGGTCTTTGCTTTGATATTTTTAGGACTTTTTTTTAGCTTCTCCTTTGAGACAATCTCTCAGTTCTGGCAGGTTCACTTTTCAGAAAATCTATCTGTTGCCACAAGCTATTTTGGATGGATAGTTGCAGGAGCTTCCCTTCTTGTAATTTTATTGGTAAATAAAATTACCAAGTTTACAGAAAAATTTAGACGAGAGACCACTCTTTTAATAATTTTAAAAATAGGATTTTTCATAAGTTTAATGATCATAGCTTTTACCAAAAGTCCATTTATAGCCATAATCTTTTTTATCCTTTTGCAAGCCTTTGAAGGTTTTTCTGAACCAATATTTTTAGATATATTTAATCGCCATATCCCTTCAGAACAGAGGGCGACCCTTTTGTCTTTTCAGAGCATGACCGGTTCTGCGGGAGAAGTTTTAGCGGGGTTATGTATTGGTGTTTTTGCTTTGAGATTCGGGCTTCGCTTAACTTTCGGCTTGGGTTCTTTAGTTTTGATTTCAGGATTGGTAGTTTTCTGCCTTTTAATTTTAAAGGTTAAAAAACCATAGATTTTCAAAATTATTCCTTTATATTCACAATAAGATATGAGGTCAAAACTTTTGGTTTATAAAGGTAAAGACGCAAATTTAAATCACATAAAAAATAAAACCATAGCCATCTTAGGATATGGTTCACAGGGAAGGGCTCAGGCTCTGAATTTAAGGGATAGCGGCTTGAAGGTTATCATCGGCTTGCCGAAAAAAAGCAAAAAAAGAAAAATCGTAAAAAATGATGGGTTTGAGGTTTTTTCAACAGAGGATGCTACAAAAAAAGCTGATATACTCTCTTTTTTAGCTCCTGACCATCTTCACCAGCAGATTTTTGAAACACAGATTAAGAAGAATTTAAAAAAAGGACAGGCAATAATTTTTGCCCATGCCTTCTCAGTTCATTTTAAATTAGTTCAGCCACCTGAATATGTTGATGTGATTTTAGTTGCACCCCATGGACCAGGAGAGCTTCTCCGAAAGAATTTCCTTCAAGGTAGCGGTTTAACATCTTTTTTTGCTATTTTTCAAGATTATTCAAAGAATGCAAAAAAAATCGGTTTAGCTTATGCTAAAGGTGCTGGTTTAATTAAACCCGGGATGATCAAGACAACTTTTGAGGATGAAGCAATAGGGGATATTTTCGGAGAACAGGCAGTATTATGTGGAGGTCTTTCTGAGCTTATAAAAAATGGATTTGAGACCTTGGTTGAGGATAGGATTTCACCTGAGAATGCTTATCTGGAATGTGTGTATCAGCTCGATCTGATAGTTAATTTGATCAAATCTTATGGGATTTCCGGGATGTATAAAAGGGTAAGCAAGCTTGCTGAATACGGTTCATATCTTTCAGGTAAAAGGGTTATAAACAAAGACCAGATGAGAAAAATACTAAAAGAGATAAAAGCTGGAAAGTTCACCCAGAGATTCTTAAAAGAATTTCAAACCGGAGCGAAAAATTATAAAAATAAAAAAAGGTCATACCAGAAGCATTTGTTAGAGAGGACTGGGGAGAGGATGCGGAGGAGAGTGGGATAGATTTAGGTATATCAGGGTTATCTACCCCCTATGTTCAATACGTTGGGGCAGGGGTTGAACTCCTGCACCAATAATTTATAAAATCTTCGATGCATCCCGCCAAAGGCGGGATGCTATTTAGCTTCGGGAATTCCTATAAGAAGCATCCTTCGGATTCCCGAAGCATCAAAGATCGCTTCCTCAGGCATAACTGTGGATGAATCCCTTCCAAAACCACCTTGGCACCTTTTTTCCGGAAAACAGAAGAGAACTGAGGCATTCTCAAAAATCGACTCCTCACTTTGTTCAAAGAAGGAGTCGTTAAAAGGATCCTCATTTCATCTTTTTATTCTGGAGTTTCAATTTGACCAAACGGAGGGGAGATTAATCTCTCTATTCGCTGGTTTTTTTAATGTCGACAGCCTGAGGACCTTTATTCCCCTTAGTAACAGTAAACTCCAGATGATCTCCTTCCTCTAATTTATCAAAGTCCACATCCTGAAGTTCTGAGCGATGAAAAAATATCTCTCTTCCGTCCTCAGCCAAAATGAATCCAAATCCCCTTTCTCTCATTATCCGCTTTACTGTCCCTTTAGACATACTTTTAT
>JAUWYR010000020.1 GCA_030615745.1 Candidatus Zixiibacteriota bacterium
TCAAAAGTGGTAACTGAGGGAGACACTTTAGAGTTCAGAATCCATGCTACTGATCCTGATGGAACAATTCCGACTTTGGACACTGCCAATGTTCCTTTGAATGCGACATTTGTTGACTCAGGTAATGGAGCTGGTTCGTTCCTCTTCACCCCGAATTATAATCAATCTGGAATATATAATGTTACCTTCATAGCTTCAGATGGGAGTTTAGCTGATTCAGAGATTGTGGAGATCACAGTAAATGAGGTTGGTAATCATGCACCAGTATTGGATTCGATTGGGGATAAGAGTGTGGTGGAGGAGCAAAGTCTGGTGTTTAGAGTGCACGCAGAAGATATAGATTTAGACTCAATCATCTTAAGCGCTGAGAATATACCTACAAATGGGACTTTCACCGATTCCGGGAATGGAGCAGGATCTTTCGAATTCTATCCGGATTATAACCAGGCAGGCATATATAGTGTAACATTTATCGCTTCGGATGGGGCTTTAGCGGACTCTGAGGTGGTTCAAATAACGGTTGACGAAGTGGGGAATCAAGCGCCGGTTCTGGATTCCATTGGTCCACAGTTTCTCTATGAGGGGGACAGCTTAACTCTGTTGATAAGCGCTACTGATCCGGATGGACCTCCACCTATTTTAGGTATAAATAATCAGCCTACAAACTCAAGCTTCATTGACAGCGGAAACGGAAAGGGAGTCTTTAACTTCAAGCCGGACTTTTACCAGGCTGGTATAGAATCGGTTACCTTTATCGCAACCGAGGATACCACCAATCCCTTATCCGATTTCGAGATAGTAGCCATCACCATCTGGGATGTTAATCAGCCACCTTATATAGACTCCATAGGTCCAAAAAATGTGGTGGCTGGAGATACATTGGAAATAAGAGTTGCTGGTCATGATCCAACTGACCCAGATGGTGGACCTTTATATTTGACTGCTATTGGACTACCTCAAAACTCAACTTTCCATGATAGTGGAGGAGGTGTGGGTGGATTCATATTCACACCGGATGAGAGTCAGGTTGGAATGGATACAGTGAACTTTTATTGCACAGATGCAGAAGATCCGCCTCTAACTGGCTCAGAGACTATGATTATCACCATCAATGAGGGACCCAATAGAGCACCGGTATTAGAGCCTATTGGTTTCAAGACCGTAACCGAGGCGGAGACTTTAAGCTTTGTTGTTTCTGCATCAGATCCTGATGGGACCATACCTATTCTTTATACCAGTCAGCCTTTACCACGGAATGCAGTTTTTGTTGACAGTGGAAATGGAAGAGGCTCTTTCGTTTTTACACCCGATTATGCTCAGCAGGGATTAAAAGAGGTAACTTTCTATGCCAGTGATGGTGAGCTAATAGATTATGAGGATGTTATTATCCAGGTTATAGATGCTGGAAATCAAAAGCCGATTTTGGATTCAATTGGACCAAAAAGCGTGACTGAAGCAGATACCCTTATCTTTTTAGTAAGCGCAGTTGACCCAGACAGCACCATTCCATATTTGAGCGTAGATAGTTTGCCTATAAACGCAAGCTTTGAGGATAGTGGCAATGGTCGTGGAGTCTTCATCTTCACCCCAGTTTATGTGCAGTCCGGGGTTTATAATCTCAATTTCATAGCCTCGGACGGTGAGCTGGCGGATTCTGAGTTTGTGGCGATAACTGTGGTCGAGGCAGGTAATCAGATGCCGGTTTTGTCACCTGTAGACTCTCAAGTAGTAGCAGAAGATGGAAATTTAACTTTTGTAATAACTGCGGTAGACCCTGATAGCACAATACCAACACTGAAAGCGAATAATCTGCCAGATAACGCAACATTTACGGATAATCTGGACGGAACTGGAAGTTTTGAGTTCAACCCGGATTATTTCCAGGCAGGTGTTTACACTGTGATTTTCGAAGCAGTGGATGCAGAAGATACACTTTTTATTGATAGTCTGAGTGTTCAGATCACAGTTACCAATGTTAATCGCTTACCCCAGATCCAACACATTCCGGCTCAAACTGTCTATGAGGGAGATACTTTGGTCTTTAACGTTTACGCGACCGACCCAGATTTAACTATACCTATTCTGGATTACGGTCCGAAGTGGCCAAATACAGCCTTTGTTGATAGCGGAAATGGAGTGGGGACTTTTACCTTCTATCCTGATTTTTCCCAAGCTGGATACTATTATGTGATCTTTGTCGCTGTTGATGCTGAGTATCCGGAAACGACTTATAAACAGGTGCAGATATCGGTCTATGATGTACCTCAACCGCCATCTTTGTTGCCCATTCCCGATACCTTGGTAACGGAGGGAGATACCCTTATTCTGACAATCTGGTCCACAGATCCGGATAGTGTGCCTCCTACATTAACTGCTCTTGAAATACCTTTAAATTCTCAGTTTGTTGATAACGAAGATTGGAGTGGAACTTTCACCTTTATGCCAAACTACGTTCAGGCAGACACTTACTGGATAACTTTTGTTGCCACAGATCCTACTTCCTTAACCGATTCGCAAGAGATTCAGATAATGGTCTTGGATGCTGGGAATCAACCACCTGAAATAATTCCAATAGATAGTCAATATATTGCAGGAGTTGAAAGATTGCTTTCTTTCACTATCCCGGCAACTGATCCAGATAGCACCATCCCAAGCTTTACCTCAGGTCCTTTACCAGCCAATGCAGATTTATACGATAGCGGAAATGGAACTGCTTTGTTCACCTTTGTTCCAGATAGTACTCAGGCAGATTCTGTCTACGAGATAATGTTTATAGCTTCGGATGGAGAATTGGCTGACAGCTTTGCTGTAAGCGTCCAAGTAATCGCTTACATCCGAGGAGACGCCAACTTCGATGGAGTTCTGAATCTTGGTGATGTAATTTATTTGGCTAATTATCTTTTGAAAGGAGGTCCTGAACCCTATCCTATGGAAGCTGGCGATGTAAACGCTGATGGAAATATTAATCTTGGTGATGTTGTATATCTGGCAAACTATTTGCTCAAAGGTGGACCCGCCCCTCCTTTGGCTCGTTTTTCTATCTCAAAAAGGCTTTTGAGGATAGGCTCTATTATCGAGAAAAATTGAGATGATCGGCTTAAACCTTTCTCTTTTGGTTAAAAACTCCGTTTATTTGACGATATAGTTATTCAGAAACTTTTTATAAGTCTTTATCACACAAAAGAAAAGAAAGAAGCAAAAATTACTCTTAAAAATATAAAAAAACACTTGACAAAAATAGGTTTTGTCTTTATTTTATCTATGGTTAAAATAGTTTTAATGAAAGATTTTTCTGGAGACTTAGCGAAAGAAAACACAAAATTTTTCTCTCGGTTTGATTTTAAGAGATTGATTGACTTGCAGTCAATTTTTTTCAGAGAAAAAAGAATCTTTAACTTTAATTAACCAGTGAAAGGTGGTGAGGCCTGAGGTTTGAAAAGGTTTTAGTTTAAAATTCTAAAAAAATTTTAATGAGAGGAGGTGAGTTCAAAACAGGAGGGAAAATTAAATCTGGGATAGGGGTCGAGTAAACCTTAGTTTTGTAGTAACCTAACAGAAAGGAGTAAAAGATGGCAAAAAAATTTTTGTTAGTCTTCGCTTTGTTGGCGGCTTTTTCGATTTTGGTTTTCGGTTTTGCCTTTGCGGATAAATCTGCTGTTCCGAAATCTGAACTTTTGAAGCCGATTGATTTAGCACCGGAGGATTATGTTTCGCAGTATTTGCTCAAGCCGGTAAGGGGTTATGTTCCAAGTTTAGCTCCTACTGCAAATGACGCTGTTGTGGGCACCAGCTGGTATGACCAGCAGCACAATGCGGCTATGCCAAAGATGATAGCCAACGATTATCAGGGCGGAGACAAGGGACAGCACTTCACCTGGATGCGCTGGCCTACAGCTCCTGAAGCCAATCGGTATGTAGATTACAGGTATAACGATACAGGTGGTAATTGGAAGAACAAGGTTGTAGTTGATGGTGGTGTTTTTAATGCAGGATATTGTGGTCTGGATGTTTTCTTGAACAGTTATGCGGCTGTGATTTATCATACTTCTGGGAGGCAAACTCCTGACCCAACAGGACACATAAGGAGAGCTAAGATTGCCATAGATAAGGGTTTGACTCCAGGTGCAGGGACTTTTTGGCGATATGATATACCTGATTCTACAGAGACGATGGGGGAGGCGGGGATGTGGCCTCATGGAGACGTAGATGCCTGTGGTAATATTCATGTTATATCAATGGAGGGTGCAACTGCAGCCGGAAGATCTCCTTTAGGCTATATTCGTTGTACTCCGCAAGGGGATCTTTTAAAATGTGAGGGTCCTGGAGTTGGACCTTACTATGTTACCGCAGGTGAGATGTATCACCCTGATTCAAACATGATATCTTATCTCGACCATACTGGATCTATAGCCTATATTGTGGTAGCAGACCCGAATTCTCAGAAGGTGGCTTTGGCCTGGACCAAGTGGACTGAGAACTATCCTGATCCTGATGACAGCACTCTTTACCAAACTGCCCAGGATGTCTGGTATCTTGAGTCGACCAATTGTGGAAATGACTGGATTTTAGCAGATAGCTTTCCAGTAGATTTTACCTATACCAATATCACCGAATGGGAGCCTGGTGAGCCTTACAGGACTTATGCTGATATAGCGGGTGTTTATGATTTAGTGGGCGATCTTCACCTTTTCTGGAATGCTCATTATCTGAAGGAGGCGACTGATGAATATGACGCTTATGATGTTTCTCTGATGCACTGGAGTCCGAATGTGGAGCAGGTATGTCCTGGTGGTTATGAAGTGAAGTATAGTGTGGTCTCAGCTGTTAAGAACGAGCCAACTGAGATAGGTCTTTGGGCTTGGAACAGGACTTTGGGCAAGATGAGCGCAGGTGTTGGGATTTCTGGGTCAGCAAAAGCGGGCTGGCTATTCTTGGTGTGGCAACAGCTTGCCGAGGAGCCCGATATGTCTCTTACTGAGAATAGCAATGGAGAGATTTATTTCGGCTTTTCCACCAACCGTGGTGTTTCCTGGTCTGCGCCCAGAAACCTGACCAACACATCTTCTCCTGATTGCGATGCTGGTGATTGTGAGTCTGATGGCTGGCCATCCTTAGCAACCCGGGTGGATAGCTTTGCGCATATCCAGTATGTAGTGGATAGGGATGCTGGTATATGTGTTCAGAGTGAGGGAACTTATACAGAGAATTACGTTATGTATAAGCGTTATAGAGTGGATACTTTGGTTGCGGTTGCTGCACCACGGGCAGATTGGTCTCCAAAGGGAGATTTGGTTAAGCCCTGGCTTCAGGTTCCTAATGGTGGTGCAAAGACTTGTACCTTGTCGATAACAAATGTTGGAACTGCTACCTTAACTGGTAATTTGAGCGAAGATGCTGATTGGTTTAGTCTAAGTCCTACAAGCTTTTCTAAGCCAGAGGGTCCTTGTCCGTCATTCATTGAGGTAGATATCAATGCTTCTGCTTATTCTGATACTTTCTTGTGTGATACGATCACTGTGACCACTAATGACATTAATTTCGATGTGAGAGTGAATGTTGTGGTCGCGGATGAGTATTGGAGTCCAGAGTGGGTGACGATTGACAATGGAGCCTTCGTGTTAGATCACTCCAACGTTGGTAATTTCGGTCATCAGAAAGAGAAGAAAGGGTTCTATGTTAAAGCGGATTCGTTCGCTGCTATTTACGATGGTTCTATGATTTGTGGCATTGACCATACGACCTATGGAAAAAAAGTTGCAAGATGGATATTTGATTCGAGATATATGCTGGGTGAAAGTGCTCCGGTTGTAGATACTTTTCCTGGGGTGAAGACTATAAGGTTTTCAAGTCAGTATGCTCCGCTTAATCCTCTTCCTCCTGATGATTGGTATTGGTGGTTCCCCACCTTCTGGTATGAATGGTGGTTGTCGTTCATTGTTAGTACCCCGCGTTCAATAGGATTCATTGAGATAATTCATTTTGATATTTTCTGGAATGACTTCCCTATTTGGTGGTCTGGGACGCAGTCGGAGACAACAAATCCTGATATGTATGTTGGAATGGCGATAGATTTTGACCTTCCTTCAGATACTGGTAATGTGTTGAATACTCCGGGCTATGATGAGGTTTTGAACTTGATCTATGTGCAAGGTTTAGGAGATAGTGTTACTGCTGCCGGTAACAGGCTTGACTCTTTGTATACTGGTATAGCTTTCGTCCCTAATTTGGAGAACACGTATGATGATATTCATGGTGGTCATATTCTTCCTAATGATATCTATGTATATCCAGATGGAGGTTATCGGGATGATTCGCTTTACAATGTGATGTCAACACCTGGGTTTTCTGTTCGTGACCCAGAAGGACCACGTACAGTTGACCAGAACTGTGTGATGACTTTCGCCCATGTTCCTGCGGGTTATCTTGACCTAAATGAGGTGGAAGTAACCATAGTCATTGCTGTATCTACTGGGGGATTAGATGACCTGAAAGATATGGTCAGAATGATCAAGTGTGGTAATGCTGATGAGGATATAAATGGTGCAGTCAACTTAGCGGATGTTATCACAATAGCTAACTATCTTATCAAAGGTGGAGATGAACCGTGGCTTTATATGTCCGATGTGAATGGCGACTGTGCAGTTAACTTAGGAGATGTGGTCTATCTGGCAAATTATTTGATTAAAGGTGGACCTGCCCCTCATTGTGATTGCGCAGAGCTGGATTGAGCTTGATACTCTGAGTGGCTTAGTTATGGGATAGGGGGTTTTCCCCTATCCCATAATTTTTTAGAAAAGGTGCTGGGGAAAAGTGAGGGGAGGGGGTTTTTTTAAATCTTTTTTATTTCTAAGAAATATTTTAATGGTGAAAAATTGCGACCTCCAGGCAGGAGGTCTTCTTAACTCCTTTGAACAATTATTAATTAAATTCAAGCCAGGGATAGGCCAGAATCTATTTTAACTGATATTTTTGCTTGGCTAAGACCAATATCTTCTCTTTTGATAAGCCTGACCTAAGATATTATCAGATAAAAAGATATATCCTTTTTTCTCAGGTGAACTTCCACTCTCGCAAGGTTTTCTTGGATTCTTCGATATAAGCAAATTGATTTTTAAACCGGTCGAAATCAGGCGAATCTTTTAAAGATTTGCCTGATTTTTTATTTTTTGAGATTTTATTGTCTCATAAACTTTTTATTTCAAAAAATAAATTTTTTTATTGACAAAAAAATTTCATTTTGTTATATATTCTAAATCTGGAGTTGGAGATTATATGTCTTTGTTTGAAATTATTCTCAAGGAAGTGATATAGGAAAACTTTTGATGGAGATAATTTGTAAGTTTGAGAATCAAAAGAATAAGAAAAAACAATCTTGGCATTTATAAATAAAGGAGAACTAATAATTTTAACTTAGAGGAGTAAGGGATGAAAAAAGTATTTTTAGTATTCATTTTAAATTTAGCCATCTTTATAATGGGGCTTAATTTTGCATTAGCTCAAGATCCCAATGACCCTGGTTTCCCTGATACAGTATGGATATCACAAGTTCTTATGAGCGAGACAGTTGACCCCCTTGGATGGCCCAAGCAATTTGCGGTTAAGTGCAGTATTTTCACAGATGAAGGATTAGCAGGAATAGCTATTCCTATAAGTTTCTATCACTCTCAAAATCTCGATATTTTAGTGGATACAATGTTCTGGTCTGAGTGGGTAGACGATGCAAAACCTGATATAGAGGGACTTCAGGCGCAAAATGATTCTGTGGCAAGTCCGGATTTTATTGCCAAAGGGTTTCTTGGAAGTGCTGTTTGGTTTAGGGATAGTCTGCCATCAAGCAGGGACCTTTTATTCACTGTATATTTTAACGAAGACCTTTTCAGTGTCATTAATTGGGATACAACCAGAGGAATAGTGCTCGACACTTTGACCTTTTACCCAGGTGGAATGCCTCTCCACTTTGTTACCCCCTCTGCTGAGATATTCGTTCCAATTTTTAAATATGGTGCTATTGGAGGCGTGGTGACTATAACCGGCAGGATGTATAAACCAGATGGTGTAACTCCAGATAGCGGAGCAAAAGTATTTTTCAAGGGCAAAGATATATTGCGGATATCTGGAGAAGATACACTCTTTTCGGAGGGAAGAAAAGGTGTGGTCAAAACCGATGCTTCTGGAAATTACCAGATTTTGGTGGGGAAAGATGCTTATTGGTGTGTGTTCAGGGATACCAGTACTCAAATGATAAAAGATACAAACGCTTATTGTTTTGACAGCTTGACAACTGATACTTCTTATATTGATTTTTATGGAGAATATCTTCCTGGTCAGGGAACTGTGATAAGCGGGATATGTTACAAAACTCCTCCTACTCCTGATGAAAATAAAGAAGTATACTTAGATGGTGACCTAAATGATTTTACCACTACAAATAGTTCAGGATATTACGAATTCAATGTTAAGAAGGGTGGCAACTATTGTGTTAGAGTAAAGTCCGATGCCGAAGCTTGTGATAGCACTTATGCTTATATCTTTAATTCATTGATGGATGATACTTTTTACAATGACTTCAAAGGAGATAAGCCTGGTGGATGGGTATTTATATCTGGGACTACCTGGAGAACCCCGCCAGAATCTTTGCCAGAACAAAAGGTTTATTTAACTGGCTTGGTTAGAAGTGGAGTGAGTGTTGCTGAGAGCACTATCTCTGATACCTTAGGTAATTATAAATTCAGGATGGTAGAACGTGGTAGTAAATACTATGTATTTATGGATACCACCGGAGGTTTGGACACAGCTTATAATGCTTACTTTTTTAAAAGGCCAAAGGTTGACGTATCGTATATTGACTTTGTTGATAGTATACCAGGTGCCCGGGCTAAAATAAGTGGTTTCGTTTATCATTCTCATGATGGAGTGCCCTGGGAGAATGCGTCAGTTTATTTGTATGGATATGACTTAAATAATGTGGTATTTAGGAAAGATACTACTTTTACGAATTCATTGGGAAATTATGAGTTTAATAATGTGTTGATGGGTTTAAAATACTGTGTCTTTATTGATATTAGCGGTGGAATGGACTCCACAAACTCTTACTGCTTCGACTCTTTAGTAACTGACACCGCAAATAATAACTTTATTGCTCCAGGTGTTGATGTTGAAGAGGAATCAAAGGAAGCTGTTCCAGAGCATTTCGCTTTGTTCCAGAACTATCCTAATCCATTTAATCCTTATACTTTGATAAGATTTGCTCTTCCTGAGGATTGTGAGGTGAAGCTTGAAATTTACAATATCTTAGGGCAGAAAGTAAGAACTCTTGTGGATGGCTTTTTCACAAAAGGAATTCAGGAAGTGGTTTGGGATGGTAAAAACCAGAAAGGGAGAGAAGTGGCAAGCGGTATTTATTTCTACAGGATTAAAACTAAAAAATACACTGAGATCAAAAAGATGGTTTTATTGAGATAAGAAATCTCAGTTTATTTTTTCTAATTGGTTAAAGGAGGTGATGAGAACAGACAAATTTAAAATCAGTTTTTATAAAACAGAGGAGGAGGGTTTATCGAATTAAATAGTTTTAAAAACATAAGAACTAATCCCTCCTAAGCGGTTCATAAATCGTTTAACTTTTAAACTGAGGGGTGAAAAATGAAAAGAAAAATTTTAATCCTGGGTTTAGTTTCATTTATCTTTGCAGTCACTTCTAATTTTACTTTCGCTCAAGACCCTAATGATCCAGAAGATCCGGATACTGTATGGCTATCGATAGTTCCGATGAGCGAGACCTGGTTTGGTTTTTGGCCTAAACCATTTGCAGTTGTATGCAGTGTTTCCATTGATCAAGAGCTTGCTGGAATCAGCATTCCCATAAGTTTTTATCACTCTCAGAATCGCGATATCATAGTTGATTCGATAAAATTCTCAACTTGGTTCACGGATAATTACCCTACAATTGCAGGATCCACGTGCCACAATGACTCAGTCGGTACACCGACTTATAGTCCAAAGTCTTTTTACACTGCGGGGTTATGGTATCCTGGGCACTTTCCTTCTGGCAGAGGACTTTTGTTTACTGTCTATTTCAATGGGAACACTTCTGAGTTAGCAGACTGGGATACAACAAAAAGCATAGTGCTTGATTCTATTCTTTTTCATCCACCTGGACCTCCTCCAGAGGGAGCGGGAATGAGGCTGGAATTTACTGATACTCTCGGCGGGAATTTCAATCCTGTTTTCCGCTATGGGGTTATCGGGGATACGGTGGTTATAAGCGGAACTGTGTATTCAAGTGGAAGCGCTCCTGATTCTGGAGTCTCTGTATACTGCCGGGGAAAAGATGTTCCCCTAAATCCTGATACTACTTTCCCGGGCAGGATATTAACAGACATAACCGATGGATCGGGTAATTTCAGGTTTGCGGTTGGAAAGGGTGGTTATTGGTGTGTTTTCAGGGATACAGCCGATCAAATGATAGATGGTGTGAATGCATATTGTTTTGATTCTTTGGTTACTGACACCTCAGGAATTGATTTTAAAGGGTATTTCCTTCCAGAGTACGGAGTTTTTATAAGCGGGTGTGTTTACCACCCTCGTTATCCAAAACCTGATTCAACCGGGACGCAATGGGTTTATCTATCCGGGGATATGGAGTCTTCTATCAGAATATTCTCAGGGGATTATGAGTTCAGCGTGTTGAAAGATAGCAATTACTGTGTGTGGATGGATACGGGGACAGTGGGATTGAACGATACTAATTCCTGGTGTTTTACATCATTGTCCTCTGATGTTTCTGGAAAGGACTTTATTAAGGTAGAAGTAGCTCATGATGTTTGGATAAGAGAAGCAGCTCAGGGAGCTTTGATATCAGGGAAAACCTACTATGATTACCCTGATTCAATTTGGTCTCAATATGTTCGCTTGTCCGGCTGGGATAAGCATTCAGTAGAATCAGATTCTATGGGGTATTATGAAATTGGTGTTCCTAAAGGAAAGAATTGGCATAATTACAATGTGTACCTGGATACTACCACCGCTACTGGAGGGTTGATGTGTGATACAAATGCATACTGTTTTTCACAGTTGAACTCGGACCAACCTGACAAAGATTTTGAAGGAAAATTTATTCGGGGCAAAGGGCTTTGGGTATGGGGAAAAGTTTATAAGACAGACCAATCCAGTGAGGGTTCTCCATTCAAGATTGTTCATGTCTCTGGTGATTTAGATTATTACGACTCAGCAGATCCAGAGGGGAATTATGAATTAAGCGTTTATAAAAATGGCGAATTCTGGGTATGGGTAGATACCGGGACGGTAGGATACACTACAGAAAATTCATATCATTTCACCGATCTTTTGACTGATAAAGACTCGTGTAACTTCATTTATGGAGACTCAGATCCAACAGGTGTTACTGAGGGGTCAGAAGAAAAAATTCCACGTGACTTTTGTTTATTCCAGAACTATCCTAATCCATTTAACCCGAATACTGTCATAGAGTTTGCCCTTCCCAAAGATTGCTGGGTTAAAGTTGAGGTCTTTAACCTTTTGGGTCAAAAAGTCAGAACTTTAGCTGATAAGGCTATGAAAAAAGGAATAAAGAAGATTATCTGGAATGGTAAAAATGAAAAAGGAGCGGAAGTCTCATCTGGAATCTATTTCTACAGGATTAAGACAGATGAATTTACCGGGGTGAAGAAGATGATTCTGATTAAGTAGTCAACTGATTAAAGGTCAACGGATTAAATGGATTAAATGGATTAAACGGATTTATCGGATTTTGACCCCATCCTTTCAAAAGAAAGGATGGGGTTTTTTTCTCACCCTTTTCCCTTTCCACACTTGAAGAGATGGGTTAATACTGTTTTTTTCCTTAAATTTGTTTAAAACCTGCCGATTTTTTTAATATCTGAGAGATTTTGAGTGAAAATTATCAGTTTTTGCTTCTAAGTTGTTGATTTTAGATAAATTATGCATTTCAAACAAAAAACCAAACTTCATGTTAAAAATGTCGCTTTGACTGTAAGCTTTTGATAATCAAAAAGTTACTTTTTCGTTTTTAGAAGCTATCAGTCAAAGTGTATAAAAAATGTAAAAATGACTCATTTTTTTGTTGACAAAATTCAATTTAGATGTAAAATTTAAAGAGAAATTAAATCAAAGGGTTTTTTGTTTTAAGTTTAATATTTTCAATAACTTAGCTTGCCAACTCCTTAAATGGCTAAAATAGAGAATAACAAATTCATAATTGGAAAAGAGGAATATTATCCTTTTTCAGCTGAAATCCACTACTTCAGGGTTAATAAAAGGTACTGGTCAATCTGCTTTGAAAGAATAAAAAAAGCTGGTTTTAAGATAATATCTACCTGCGTTCCCTGGAACCTCCATGAGATCTCACCCGGTGATTTCGACTTCTTAGGAGAAACAGATCCAAGAACAGACCTGGTGGTATTTTTAGAACTATCAAGAGAATTTGGATTCAAGGTGATACTAAAGGTTGGTCCTTATATCGGAGCTGAATGGGAAAATGGGGGTTATCCTGAATTTATTTTTTCCAGCCCGGACATTTTAGCCCGAGATTCTGAAAATCAGCCGATTAAGACTTCTGATAGGGTAAAAGTAAAGCAAGGGTATGTTCCATCTTATCATCATCCATTTTTTAAAACTTACTTAAAAAGATATTTTAATGCATTAGCCTCAATATTGAAAAACTACATCTATCCTAAAGGTCCGGTTTTTTTGATCCAGCTCGACAATCAACTATCTTTTGGACACAACTTTGGTCCCTTTTCTGCTGATTATTCAGAAAATACAATAAAAAACCTATATCCAGCATACTTAAAAGATAACTATAAAGATGTAAAAAAATTGAATCGTTTTTATGGAAAAAAATATAAAGATTTCTCCGAAATTGAACCGCCAAAAAGATTGAAGGTAAAAACCCCTTTTGATTTAGTGAGATATTTTGACTGGCTTCGTTTTAAGGAGAAATACCTCGAAGATTTTTTAACCGAATTAAGGGAGCTTTTTCTGTCATTCGAAGTTCCCGCTTTGTTTTATACAAATGTTTTTTTCACTTTTGATTTTTCTCTGCCATTTAACTGGCAAAATCTTGATAAGGATAAGATATTTTTAGGGGCAGATATAAACTGGGATGGAAATTATCTTCTTCTTTCAAGGCATCTCAAGCATTTTGTTGGCTCTGTTAAATTTCCGTGGGCTTCAGCTATAAGCTGTGGTCGGTGGTCTGATTCTCCTGAGGAAGGGAAAAAGTATTTTCCGGTAACTCCTAAACAAACAAAATTTCTCCTTTTGACCACTTTACGCTCAGGAATTAAAGGTTTCAATCATTATATGTTTGTTGATGGGGATTTCTGGTATGATTCGCCTCTGGCTTATGATGGAGCAATTCAGCCTAACTACGATATAATAAAGAAGTTTAATTTTCTTACTGAGAAAATTCCATTAGAAGAGCTTAGAAACTCTTTTGAGATAAGCTTAGCAAATTACAGACCTTATCTCTGGTTTTCCCATCTTGAGGCTGAAAAACCTTTTGAATATATAAATATCCTTCTGAAAAAAACCCATTTGGGCCTTAGTCAGGATTTTTCAGACCTTAAATTCGATTATAATATATCTGATCTGTGGGTAAAAGAGAGCACAGATGTTTCTAAGGTTTTATTTGTCCCCAGTGCTGAGTTTATGGATGAAAAAACTCAGAGTTTTTTAGTTGAACTCGCTAAAGAGGGTAGAACTATAATCCTTTTTGGGCTTTTGCCCAAATTAGACGATAGGATGAGACAATGTGAGGTTCTCTCTTTGGCTTTGAAAGCTAAAACCAGAAAAAAGTTAGTGGTTGAAAAAATTGAAAATTTCGGGCAGAGGTTCAATGCTTTGGTTTTTGGGTATATAAAAGCTTCCTCTCGTGCTCAAGTTGTGGCAAAAGCTGGAGGAAAAAAGGTTGGAGTGCGGATTAAACTCGGAGAGGGGGAAGTCTGGCTTTTCACTTTTGACATCTCTGCTTTTCGAAATCATCGAAAGCTCACCTTTTTAGAAGAGGTTTTAAAAAAGACTAAAGCTGAGAGATTTGCTTGGTGTTCAAACCCGGAAATCGATTTATCAGTACATAAAAATGAGAAATGTGTTATCCTTTATCTTTTAAATCCTAAAGATTCATCTAAGGGAAAAAGCTCATTTATTCTTCAACTTTTCTGCAGAAAATTGGGAATTAAAGGTAAAAAGATAAAACTTATTGATCTTTTAGGGGATGAGGTTATAAAGACCACCTCACAAGAGCTTAAAAATGGGATTTTGTTAACTGTGGATAATATGGATAGCAGGATGTATCTTGTGCAGGGGGAATAGAGAGCTTTTTTTTTAAAATTTTCGTAGCTGTAACCTTCCCTGGCCGGGCAGGCAGGTTGCGGTATTTTTTTATCAAAGAAGCGGGGACAAATTCCCCGCTCTATGATAATTTAAGTTTATAGATATAAATCTTTGAAATTCCTCAATAGAGGCGGGAATTCATCCCGCCTTAAAATTTCGGTTTTATAAAATCCTCGCAAAAAAAAGTCTTGCAAAAGTTTTTTTGAGGATGTAAATTAGTGTTTGAAAAATTCAGATGTTTAGCAAAAGGATGGGCATTCTTCTTTTTGACAAAAAATAAACCCTTTTGATATAAAGTAGTAAGCCGAAACAGTAAAATACCTTAAAATGGAGTAAGCTATGTATCAAAAAGTTGCACCGATGTTTTTGGTGGACGATGTGGATGAAGTGGTTTTCTATTATAAAAAGACTTTTGGAGCTAAGCTTTTTGCTTCTTTACCTAAAGAGCCTCCATTTGAATGGGCTTCGGTGAATTTGAATGAGGTTGAATTTATGTTCTGGCAAAAAAAGAAAGCACAAAAGGAGTATCCAAAAGGTCTTTTTATCTCAGAAAAGCCTGCGAATCTGATTTTGTACTTATATGTTGAAGACGTGGATAAATTGTATGAGCGTATTAAAAATAATGTAGAAGTTCTTATGGAACCTAAAGACCAGTTTTATGGAATTCGTGAGCTCACTATCTCTGACCCTTTTGGCATCATTTTGACATTTGCTCAGATTAAAAAGTGATTTAAAAATGACTTTTTTATTTAATATCCTCTAATAACCTCATAAAATATATGTTGGTAAACCCACTAATAGTTAAATGGTCAAGGTGAGGGCACCCTTGACCAACAATTAGAGATCGAGTTGGGGCAGGGGTTGAACCCCTGCCCCAGCTCGAGTTTGGTGTTTTAATCTTTCTTCTCTTTTTCTTCTGATATAATCAAAACAAACCTTTTGCTTTTTCCCCTTTTAACCGTTAATAACAAATGCTTTTTATCCTTCAGTTCTTCTAAAACATCTTTAAAGTCATCCAATGTTGTGACTTCTAAATCCTCTATTTTTTTGATGACATCTGATTCAGAGAGCTCTCCTTTGCCGGCTGGGCTCCCAACTTCAACATATGAAACTATAACCCCAAATTTGTCCTCCAGCCTGTACCTTCTATACATAGCATCAGTTATCTCCTTAACGGTGAAGCCTAAATCTGTCTCATATTCATCCGCTTTTACCTTCGGTTTTTGCCCTATCTTTATTTCCAAATCGAGATGTTTTTCTTCTCTTTTTATCTTTAGCATTGCTCTTTGGTCTGGTTTGGTCCGGGATATAAGTAAACTGAATTTATTCAGATCTTCATCTTTTTCCGCTTTTACTTTTTCTCCTTGATACTCTAAAATTATGTCACCTGACAGAAGCCCAGAGGACTCTGCAGGAGAGTTTGGCTCAACATCTGATATAATTATTCCTTCTAAATCCGGGTCACCAAAATATTTTGCAAAGTCTCGATTTAGAGGTTGAATCTCAACTCCTATCCAACCCCTTTCTATTGTTCCGGATAAAAGGAGCTTTTCTTTAACCTCAATTGCGGTGTTTATAGGAATAGTAAATCCCTGCCCCCTCCCCACCCACACAGAGTTTATACCTATTACCTCACCTTTTAAGTTGACCAAAGGACCCCCGGATGAGCCGGGGTCAATAGCTGCATCGGTCTGAATAAATTCATTTATCGGCTGAATCTCAACTGGAAGATTAGGCAACACCCTTCCTATTCCACTTATTATTCCAAAGGAGACAGTTCTATCAAAGCCATAAGGATTTCCAACAGCTATTACCCATTCCCCGACTTTTACCTTATCCGAATCACCTAATTTGGCCGCAGTTAACTTCTCATCTGTTTTAATCTTGATCAAAGCTAAATCTGTGAGCTTATCTGTTCCTATAAGTTCAGCCGGATATTCAAGTTTGCTTTCCAGTGTAACTATAATCGATTGAGCCTTATCTATCACATGGTCATTGGTGAGAATCAAGCCATCTTTATCCACAATCAGACCAGAAGCTAAGGTTTTATATTTGAAACTGTCAGATTTTTTAACTACCTCGATATGGACAACCGATGATTTAATCGAATTTGAGACAGAAATTATAACTTCCTCTAAATCATCAAAAAGTTTTAAAATCCTTTTGGTTTTTTGTGAAGCGAATAAATCACTTGAAAAGATCAAAAAAATGATTGTGAAAAAAATTAATAACCTTCTCATTTTCTCCTCCTAAGATTAGGTTTAATCAAATAAATGTAAAAATTTCTCCAGTCAAGGAAAAAAATCGTAAAGATATGCAACAGAAAAAAATTTGTTTCGTATTAGTTTTTGAATTATGTTACTTACCTTGATTCCAAAGCTGGGTTTTTATCTAAAAGAACTCCCCTTTTTCTGATTTTTACCGAGATATATAAAGAAATGCCAAAAAAAGTTTTTAAATGAAGTCTCTAAAAAACTCATATTATCAACGCTCTGTCATTGCGAGGAGTCCCGTCTTTAGCGGGACGACAAAGCAATCTCAAGGGATTGCCACGCCCTTCGGGCTCGCAATGACAAAAAACATACTTTTTCAGAGCTCTCTAAATAAAAACTTGTCTAAAAAATTTTAAAGTCACGTATCAAAAAGTGGGTATAAAACTATGTTTAAGCTAAGAAATTCAGGTTTTTTTGTATTCTTCGCTTTGATTTTCATATTTTTGGGAATAATAATCTCCTCCAATTTCAATCTTTCTTTTTGTTCAAAAGAAGCCTATCCGGAAAAATCTTTTATTTTTAAATCTGAGGAGAGTCCTTTTGTTAAAGTGGCTGAGATGGTTAGCCCTTCAGTGGTCAACATCTCTGCTGAGAAAGTTTTGGAAAGGCGCTACCATGAATATTTTCCCTTCGATGAATTTTTTCGAAGGTTTTTTGGAGAAAGGCCTCCTGAAAGAGTTATCCCTCCTGAGAAATACAAAAGTTCCAGCTTGGGCTCAGGCTTTATCATCAAAGAGGATGGACATATTTTGACCAACAACCATGTGGTAGCAGGTGCTGATAAGATATGGGTGAGACTTCCGGATGGGTCTGAATATAAGGCGAAACTTATGGGCGCAGATAAGGAGACAGATTTAGCTGTTTTGAAAATAGACCCGGATAAAAAATTAGCGGTGGTCACCTTAGGTGATTCTGACTCGATTAAGGTCGGGGAGTGGGCTATTGCTATAGGTAATCCCTTCCCTCAATTAGGCTTAGATAGGACTGTCACTGTAGGGGTGATAAGTGCAGTTGGGAGAAATTTGTATTTAGGAGAAGATATCACACCTTACTATCAGAATTACATTCAGACCGATGCCTCTATTAATCCAGGAAATTCAGGAGGACCCTTAGTTAACATTCGGGGAGAGGTTATAGGGATCAATTCCGCTATTACCAATCCTACCGGGATGAAGTTCAACATCGGGATAGGGTTCGCATTACCCATCAATTTAGCCAAATCTGTTCTGCCTGATCTTATGGCTGGAAGAAAAGTCAAAAGGGGGTATTTAGGGGTTTATATAGGGAATGTGACTTTTGATTTAGCTGAGGCTCTGGATCTGGGTTCAACTGATGGAGTTATCATAAATCAGGTTCAGGAGAATACCCCAGCTGAGAAGGCAGGACTCAAAAGGGGAGATGTAGTGATTGAGTTCAATGGGAAAAAGGTCAAGGATGTTCAGCAATTTATGCTTATGGTGGCTGAGACTCCACCAGAAAATGAAGTTAAACTCAAGGTTATAAGAGATGGTAAAAAAATCAATTTAGAGGCGAAATTGACTAACAAAGCTGATTTTATAGGAGAGGCTGAGCCTGAAAAAGAGAAAGAGACTGAGAAGTGGATTGGGCTGGAGGTGGTTACCTCAACTAAAAAATTGGCAGCACAATATAAAGTTAAGTGGGTGTCCGGTGTTCTGGTGATATCGGTGGAGCCTGGTAGCCCTGCGGAGAAGAAAGGAATAAAACCAGGGGACATAATTATGGAAATTGACCAGGGGGAAGTTAAGAATCTATTTGATTATGAGGAGATTGTCTTATCTTTGAAGGATAGAAAAAAGGCTATACCATTTTTGATCTTAAGAAACAGTAATACCATCTTTTTGGCCATAAAACCTTAAAAGATTTGTGTTTTAAGAAAGGAGGAACCATAGAAATTGGCAAAGCAGTTGAGAAGGTATAAGGATGAGGACCGATGTTTAGATTTGTATTTAAGGGAGATCGGCGAGACCCCGCTTATTTCGCCCAAGGAGGAGGTTGAGTTAGCCAAAAGGATTCGGCAGGGAGATGACCAAGCTCTGGAAAAGTTAACCAAGGCCAACTTACGCTTTGTTGTAAGCGTGGCAAAACAATATCAGAACCAGGGGCTCTCTCTGTCTGATCTGATAAATGAAGGGAACATCGGTCTTATCAAAGCGGCTAAAAGATTTGATGAGACCAGAGGATTTAAGTTCATCTCTTATGCGGTCTGGTGGATAAGGCAGGCGATTTTGCAATCTTTAGCGGAGCAGTCGAGGATTGTCAGACTCCCCTTAAACCGAGTCGGGACCTTACACAAAATAGGGAAGATCTCCAACTCCTTAGAGCAGGAGTATGGAAGAGCGCCTTCTCCTGATGAGATTGCCAGGGAGCTGGAACTTTCAGAGGCTGAGGTCTCGGATACACTTAAAATCTCCAACTCACACCTCTCCCTAGATGCCCCCTTTTCAGTCTCTGAGGACAACTCTCTGATCGATGTTTTAGAGGATGAGTTTCAGCCAGCACCTGACAGAGATCTTTTAGAGGAATCTTTGCGAATAGAGATCGAGAGGGCATTGGATAGCCTCGCACCCCGTGAAGCTGAGGTGGTTAACCTTTATTTCGGGTTGCATCAAGATAAGGCTTTAACCTTAGAGGAGATCGGCGCAAGGTTTAACCTCACCCGGGAAAGGGTGAGACAGATAAAGGAGAAGGCGATAAGGAGGTTGCGTCACGCCTCCCGTAGCAAATCCTTGCGAGCGTATATAAATTAAAAATTAAAAATTAAAAAAGCAAAATGAAGAATTAAAAGCCCCGGGTAGGTATGCCTGGGGCTTTTTTGTTTGAATTTTACTTGACTTTTTAGATTTTAAGCATTATATAAATAACTGTAAATAAGTTAATCATTCGAGAAGTCAGAATTTTTATTGTCAAAAGAATTTCTCTCAGGAGAAATAAACAATAAAATCCACATTCATAGGAGGATCAAATGTTAAAAAAATGTATGTGTTTAATTTTTATTGTCATAGCGATCTTCGTTATCAATTATGGTCAGGTTACGGCAGTAATAGTAACTCAATTAACCACTGATGCAAACAGCGATTTCTCTCCAGATTGGAGTCCTCTTGGAGACAAAATTGTATTCACTTCAGACCGGACAGGTCCATTCAGAATCTGGGTGGTTCCCAGCACAGGGGGAACACCGACAAAATTGTCCGAACTCAGTGATTACGGGGATGAGGAGCCAAAATGGTCGCCTGATGCTAACTATATTCTCTTTCAGTCGCGAGAAGGCCCATGGTATCTTTACACAATGACCAGCACGGGTGACAGCGTAACCCAAAGGACCGATTTTAATTCTAACAACCCAGATTGGTCTCCTGATGGTTTGAGGATAGTGTGGGGATATCTTTATATAAAGGTGAGAGATTTAGAGGGCGGTACTCCTATGACGCTGACCTATGGTGAGTTTCCGTCTTGGTCTCCGGACACTGGATGGATAGCATATATGTATCAGGATGATATTTACATAATTTCGGCATCTGGCGATAGTATCGTTTATCAATTAACCACCGATCCAGCACACGATATGATACCTGATTGGTCGCCGGATGGAGCTTGGATTGCGTTTACCTCTAATCGAAGCGGAAACAGGGATATTTGGGTAATGGACTCCAGAGGTGAAAGTTACGGTCTCTGGCAGATAACAACAAGCTCTGCAGATGATTATTGGCCTTCATGGTCACCGGATGGAACTAAGATTGTCTTTTCATCTGACAACACTGGAAATCGTGATATCTGGATTGCATCTGATTTAGGAATACCGGGAACCGGGCCTGGATGGATTTCAGGGGTTATAAAAGACGCCCAGACAGCCAACCCACTTCAAAAAGCAACGGTTCGAACTACTTCAATGCCATATGGAGGGGATCAAACAGATGAGAGCGGCGACTACTCTGCTAAACTACCCGCAGGAACTTATCAGATTGAGGTCTCAGCCCCGGGGTATCAGACACAGAACACGCAAGTGGTGGTAGAGCCAGAGGAGATTTATTTTGCAGATTTTGATTTGACGCCAAATCTTCCTAAGATGAGGTATCGAGGCGCGAATCCAATATCTGGTAAGAGTGCAGCTGTGGTTAACGAATTGGATAATCGAATTACGTGTGGAGATCACGTGCATCTTGAGCTTCCTTTTGAGAATGTAGGAGGACCGGCAACTTCATTTATATTACTATTTGATAATGCAGTACCCGAGTTTGGAATGCCCGACGTATGGTTCTCACTCGACGGCGAAACAGGGAATTGGCATCCCTATCTTATGGTTGACTTAGGTGATATCAACGCTGGAGAGGCTTTCACGACTTCGTTTTGGGCCTATATTGAGAATTTAGATTATGAAGAGCGTGATGTTCCAGAAGGTAGGGATCAGACTATTTATGTTTTCTATGATGAGGCACACTGGCCTCCAGATGTGATTATAGAGATTGACCTTGAACCGGTGGATTTCAGCAACTTGGCTCGTCCAGGTGAGCAAAAGTTTCTGTACAGTGACTGCCTCTGCAATCCCAAGGGCACAAAAATTAGTCAGTATGCCCAATATGCGGCAGGAGAGTCAAGAGTAGAGTCATTTGATCCTGAGCCACCAATTATCGATCCGGACATCCCCGGCCAAGCTGCTTTCAATGTAAAAACGAAGATCAACTCGGAATTTACTTTTGATTTTTTGGCGGGTATGAGCCAAGGCAGATTATGGGATGAGGTCCTTGTGGCTCGTCGGAACAAAGATGGTTCAACAGGACTCAAATTGGGAGTTTGTCGTGATTTCGCGGACCTGCAAAATAGTATTTTGAGGTCTTTAGGACTTCCTTCGCGTCGGGTTACGGGTTTCTTTCCACCAGTTTGTGAGGATTGCTTACCTTACATAATGTGCTTTCCACCACCACCCTTGCCACCGCTGGTCAATGGGTATGGTCCTGTAGGACACTCGTGGAACGAGGTGTTTATGCACGGAGGCTGGTATTACATTGATGCCACTTAGGGACTGCTAGAACTCGCAAGCATTCCTGACAAATGTAAAGTTAGACCTTCAGAGGGCTATCCCGAGTGTCAGGGGCCAGCACCTGTTTGGGCTGAAAATGTCCCGCTGGCACACACTAGCACCCTATCGTTACCAACTTGTTACCCTGCTTGTTATGAGCAAGTGTCCTGCCCTGAGTGTATACATCCCGAACCAGGTTGCGACTTTGGGGTACCTTGGACTGACTGTTTAGAAGATAGATACGACGAGTATGGACCGAACTGCGCTCAGTCGCCTAAAAATCCATCAAACACTTCAACGTATTTCGTTGATTCACTCACCTTAGATATTTTCGCGCCTAGTTTTGCTCAGCAAAACACTCCATTTGATCTGACCGCAATAGTAACAAACATCAGTAGTGTCACTCTCGAAAGCCTTTTTGTATTGGTATCCACTCGAATCTATGCGCAGGACACGGCAAACTTCTACCAAGTAACCGATTCAGTCGCTTTTATTGACTCAATTCCACCTCAGTCTGCAGATACGCTTATGTGGGAAGTAGTGCCGTTAAGTTTTGGAAAGTCGATTCCGTTATCAGTCTATCTTTTTGCTGAAGGTGTTTTGCTTACCGATGTGGCGTTGCAAAACGTAAACAAAGCCGGAACGGATCCTGACCTCATGATAAAATACGGACTTGACACGACGCTTGTGCCTCCCGGGAGCTATACAACAATATTTGTGTCCTTGAGGGACACGTTATTTTCTGTAGTTGCTGATGCAGTAGTGCGCTCAAACATAATTTCCGTTGATGAAGAAGGATACAGCGACACTGTTGTGATGTATTTCAACGATACTGACTCTCTATACTATGGGACTGCTGTTCTTCCCTCGGATGCTCCGTTAGGTGCTTATCTCTGCCAGGTCATAGCGACAAAACCAGGGTTTGAAATCGATACAGCGCTTGCTTATTTCTCTGTGATACCAACTATATCCCTATCTGTAAGCTCCGATACAAATTCCTACACTATTTTGGACACCCTCAGTTTGGTCGCTACAGTGACGGCACGGGACTCATTAGTTTCGGATGCAAACCTCTCAGTTACGTTCGGCCTGCCTGAGGACACGATTGTTGCGCCCATGGCATTTGACACAACGCAGGGTTATTATGAGATGGGTGTGATCTGGAGTGATTTCCTTGACAATTCGACTGAGAGAACCCTCCCCAACGGAACTTGGGAGGTTACTGTGATTGCCTGGTGGAACGGTCGGGAGGTTACGGATACTGTCTTTTTCGCTTTAAAAGTCCCTGATCTCTCGATCTCTCCATCCGACCTCTCATACAATCCTTCTAATCCATCATCAGGAGATTTGATTGCTGTTTCAGCAAAGGTTTATAACGTGGGTGATTATACATCAGATTCCTCTCAAATATGTTTCTATTTCGATCTAATGGATGATAGCCATATGGCGGGACCTCCTTGCCCGATTCCTCCTGTTCCTCCTGGTGAGAATATTATGCTCAGTGTGATCTTAGATACTGAAGGTTATGGGGGAAATCGAACACTCTATGCGGCTATAGACCCTGACAGCAGTATAGTGCAGTGCTCTCGAGATAACGATACTGCTTCTTTGTCAATTGAAATTGAAGGTTACACAACAGGAGACGTCAACGGGGATGCGACAATGAACTTATCCGACGTGATATATCTTGCCAATTACCTTTTGAAAGGAGGACCTGAACCGATTCCAGATAAGTGGATGGGCGATGTGAACTGCGATGACCTAATCAATTTATCTGATGTAATCTACTTAGCTAATTATCTCTTGAAAGGCGGTCCACCGCCTTGTGTAAGGTGATAATTACAAGATTTGAAAAAGAATAAGTGTCAAGATAGAAGGTTTTGACACAACAATCAAAAGCAAAATTAAAAGCCCCAGCATTTTCTCTGGGGCTTTTTTATTTTCTATTTTAGAGTGCAATCCATATGGATTGCATGCAAAAACGAGTTTTCGCATTCCGGTTTATCGTCGGGCATAAAGCCCGACGCTACATTCTTTTTTTGTTTAAATTTTCAGCTCATCGCGGATGTTATCCCTGGCCGGGCAGGCATCCACGATAAATGAAGGCTGGGGATTTTAACATCCCCAGCGAGCAAAAGAGAGGGGCTGGGAGCCCCTTTCTATCAACTAACATAACTTTTAACAAGCCAGTTTGAGTTATTCAAAGGAAGTTGGTCTTCTGTTAGATGGTGTTTTTGTTAGTTCAATCTCTTTGGGTTTGGTCCCGAAGCGGGTTAAAATCACTGACCCTAACCCTGTGGTCAATATTATAAAAATTGTTACCCAATAGATAAATGTGAAAATCCCATACAAAGGCAAAAGACCCTCTCCAAAAATCCCGGTTAATCGCCCAATAATTGAGATTAACTCAACTGCAATTATTCCCAAAAATACAGTTAAAAGTGGGGTCTGCGGTTTTATGTTGGTGTTTTGCTTTATCTTTTCCCCAACATATAAAGAGACTGAGGTATAACCTAATAACAAAGCTACAATAACTACTAATGGCAAAAGTATAGCCAGAGGTATTCCGATTATTGTTATCAAAAGCAGGACAAAGACTGGCAGGAATAAAACCCAGGCTAAAAGTCCGACCAAAATCGATTTCAGAAACTCTTTTTCGACTTTATCCTTTATTTTACCCACATTTCGAGGCACCACTGAGAAAATAATCATTCCTAAGAAAAGAAGCAATAATATCTTCACGATCTTGGTTACAATTCCAAAACCTCTTAAGACCACTTTTGGCTGTAAGAGATAAGGGAAAAAACTAATTCCTGGGATTTTCCCCTTAAGCGATACCCTTTCTCCTTTTATTATCCCCCCGGGTTCTATTTTAACTTCCCCTCCTACACTTGTTGCGTCCTCCTCGATAATCCCAGTTGATGTTACAAGTATATCCCCTCCTAATGCCACTACACTGCCATCAACCACACCTTTTACAACTACATCCCCACCCAAAGCGGTTACATCACCCTCTATCTCCTGATCCTCGTCTATTATTATGTCAACTCTTACCTTAACAATATCTTTTTGGATTAAAGAAAGTCTTTTTTCTTTTTTTTCCTTGGCTGGAAGAATTTCTTCTTTTAATATGACCTTTTCAGTTACTTCAGCTTTATATTTATACTTTTTTCCCTCTGGAGTAACTAAAATTATCCCATCATCTCCGATCTCTATTTCTATAGCTTTCAAAGTATCATTTGGCGTCATCTTTTTTTCCTCACAAAAGATTTTGCCTGGTGAGAATAATGAAAAAATTAAAAAAAGATTAAAGATTAATACTTTTTTTGTCCAGTTCATAACAGTAATTTTTTTAATACTCTTTAAGTTTTATATCTCCGCTGGTGGTGAAGATATGGATTTTAGATTCTCCGCTCCCTAACTTTCCTGAGAGATGTTTTCGAGAAAAATCCTCCAAGACTAAAGGGAGATTTGTATGAATTTTTCCACTGACTGTTTCCAGTTTAACTTTTGCATCTGTATCTTTTGTAATATAAAAATAGACATCACCACTAACTGTTCCCACCATGTATTGGTAGCCTTTTGAAATATTTGTTTTAACTTTTCTCTTGATCGCTACCGAAATATTTCCACTTATAGACTCAAGATTTAGAAAACCTCTTTTTTGAAAGATCTCCATGTCACCTGAACTTGAGGTAGCGTCGATATCACCATCGATTCTTTGTAGCGTAAGGTCTCCAGAAGTCAGGCTAACTTCTACATCTCCTTTTAAATTTTTAATTTCCACATCACCACTGGTGCAGTCGAGCTTCAAATCCCCCTCTATATCATTTAACTCAATATCGGAGCTTGTTCCTCTGATTTTAATACCCCCAAAAATATCCCAGAGAGAAATATCTCCGGAGGTGCTTTTTATAAAAATATCTCCAGAGGTATCTTCAACCCGGATATTCCCTGAAGTTGTGGATAGGTCAATATTATTTTTTATCCTCTCAATATCAATATCAGCTGATGTCGTTTTCAAATCTATTTCGGTTTTTTCCGGCACTAAGATATGATAGTTCACCCTTACCCTCTCATGCCGAAAGAGTCGATATTTGGGATATTTAGTATGGATTATTACATCTGAGCCCCTTTTTTTAGTTTTTATTTTCGTCTTCTCAGATGCTTTCTTTGCTTTTTCGAAGTTTTTGGCTTTGACCACCTTTATGGCATCAACTATAATTTTGTCTATCAGATGAGAGTTGATTATAATCTTTCCAGATAAATTATCCAGATAAAGTGAGGGATTTTCGCCCACATCGAATTCCTGGTGAAAATGAAAAGTATATTCTTTAGCTTCTGAAAAGATGGGGGTCAAAAGAAAAAAGAGTAAGATTAAAATCAATCTATATTTTTTCATCTTAAAATCCTCCTATCTCAAGAATCTCAATTTCTTTTTTAAAAGCTCTCTTCCCCTAAAAATCCTTGCTTTAACAGTTCCGACTGGAATTCCCAAAATCTCAGAAATCTCTTGGTAAGATTTTTCTTTTTTGTGTCTGTAGGAAATCACCTCCCGGTATTTTTTGGGTAAAGCTTCGATGGCTTCCTCTATTGAGAACCTTTTCTTTTTAGCCAAAAGCTCAATCTCCGGATTATAAGTCCAGTCTTTAGGTTCAAAGCTTAACTTTCCATATTTGGTCTCTATTTTTTGGTCTAAAGACAAAGTGGCGATCTTTTTTTTCCTCAGATAGTCGATGGCGTTATTAACTGCGATTCGGTAAAGCCAGGTGGTGAAACGATATTGCGATTTATAAGTTGAAATAGAACTATAAGCTTTTAAAAAAGTCTCCTGCATAAGGTCTTTAGCCTCCTCTTTTTCTTTCACAATCTTAAATATAACATGGTAGACCGTCCTTTGATATCTATTAACTAAACTCTCGAAAGCTTTTCTGTTACCCTTTAAAACCTGTTGAATGAGAAACTCTTCGTTTTTTTTATTTTCTTTCTTTTTTTTGGATACGGTGTTGTTCATCTCTAAGTTTCAAAAAAATACCAAAAATTCTTTTAAAAAACAATCAAAAAATGAATATGGTTAAAACTCAACATTTTATGGTTTTTCACCCACATATAAGACAGTGTTTGAGAAAGATTAAGATTTTGTGAATTTTTTGGTTTCTTCTAAGTTTAAATCCCTAAACCCACTACAAAGAATTTGCAAATCCGTGGCTTATTTTTTGGTCTGGCACAGCTGTTGCATAATATAAAAATTAAAAAAGGTAGGGAGAAGATGCCAAAAAAAAGAAAAAAGTCAAATCCAGAAAAAAATCTGGAGAAGACCTGCTGGCATATCTACAGCTTGCAGAATTTGAATTCTGAGAAGTTCATCAAAGTGGTAAATAAAATTTTAGAAAGAAAATATATCTTGATAAAATGAGAAGTTGATTACTCAAAAAACGCCTCGGGGCAGATATTCACCCCTACCATTACCCAGTTAATTGTTTATTAGTCAACGACTTATGAAGTCGCTGGCTTTTATTTTTTGAGATGAGATGAAGAAATTTGCCACCTGATTATTTCAAGTTCTTAGTCGAACATGTCGACAAAAGATAATGTATGTTCAAAGAACTAAAAGGACAGTTCTCTTACAATAGCAAAGTAAAAAGTCTCTCATCGAATAGCCTTCGAGGATTTAAAGAAAGGTTAACCAACTTTTATAGGTTTCTCAAAGGGGAGAGTATTCCCTACGAAAGAGTCGACAAATCCACCATGCAGTTTTTTAAAAACTTTTTTTATCCTACCCAGAAAAAAGACTTGACATCCATAATCCATGATTTTAATTTAGGCGAAATTATTTTTGAAAATCACTTCTTTTTATGGAAGAAAAAAAAATCACTTTTTTAGTAGTTCCGGAAAAGGGTAAGATATACAGTAAAAAAATTTCTGTTTATTTAATCTACTCCACCCTGTTAGTTTTGGTTTTTTTTCTTACTGTAGGTATCTTTTCTGGTATCAACTATCTTAAGCTCGATTTTGATCGAAAAAAACTATCCTCTTTAAAGGAGGAGAACAGGTATTTGGAGAATGAAATCACCGAGCTTTTTTCAGTTATTTCGCAACTTAAAGACCAGATGGGCACTTTGATTCAAAGGGAAAAAAATATCAGGATGGTTTTTGATTTACCGGAGGTTGATGATGCGATAAGGGAGGTGGGGATTGGTGGTCCTGATTTGGATTTTTATCCTTTTAAATCAGAGGCGTCTGAGGAAGTGAGGGTGGTTGAGAAGGAGTTGGATAAGCTTTTAAGACAGGCTAAATTTGAAAAAGAAAGCTTTGACCAGATTTATTCACAGCTGGTTTCAAAAAAAGAGGTTTTAGACCATACACCCTCGATCTGGCCTGCAAAGGGCTATTTAAGTCGAGGCTTTGGTGTCAAACCATCACCATTCACCGGTCTTAAACAACCTCATCTTGGCATAGATATCGCCGCCTCAAAAGGGACTCCTGTTTGGTCAACTGCCTGTGGAATTGTTGAGTATACTGGCTGGCATAAAGGATTAGGAAAATTGGTGATCATAGACCATGGCTACGGATATAAAACTCACTATGGACATTTAAATGAGATAAAGGTGAAAAGAGGTCAAAGAATAAAAAGGGGGAAACTTTTAGGGACTATTGGAAACACGGGTTATTCAACCGGACCCCACCTGCATTATGAGGTTCATTATAAAGGAAAGGCTGTAAATCCTCAAAAATATATTTTATCCGAAAACTTCATCGTTGATTAATTTTTTCATGAATTAAAAACTAAGACCTCGATTTTAAATCGAGGTGTTTTTTATTTATATTTTTTCGAAGATGAAAGTTAAGCCGAAATACTTAGTCTCCGCTTGTCTTGCTGGGGAAAAGTGCAGATATGATGGGAAAAGTTCAGAAGATAAAAAGATAGTGCAATTGGTGAAAAAGGGGCTGGCTATACCTGTATGTCCTGAAAAGCTCGGTGGACTCCCTGTCCCGAGGCCTAAAGCTGAGATAGATAAAGGGGATGGTAAAGATGTGGTATCGAAGAAAAGTAAGGTTATAACTGAGGGGGGGACTGATATTACCTCTCAGATGATAAAAGGTGCTAAGAAAACGTTAAGGATAGCACAAAGATATAAAATAGAAAATTTTTTTATGAAAGATAAAAGCCCATCTTGTGGGTGTGGAAAAATTTATAGAAAAGGAAGGCTGATAAAAGGTGATGGGGTTACCGTAGCACTTTTAAGAGAGAAAAATATAAAAATAATACCTAAATAAGATGGAAAAGCTTCTCAAAAAAACTTTTGGTCGTAGAATGTTCATGACCTTCATATTTGGACTATTTCCTCATTCTCAGTTAGCCTTAACAGCCCATCTGGTGGTGGAAAAGCAGAGCACCCATTCGACTAAAAAACCTTAGATGAGGAAAAAAAATCTGTCTAAAAGTTATAATATCTCCCAGGTGACTATTCAGTTCGAATGTGGTTGCTCTCAAGATTCTGATCCTGAAAGCTCTGAAAAAGTATGATTTTTTGTCATTGCGAGCCCGAAGGGCGTGGTCCCGCCATTGGCGGGGCTTCGTCGTCCATATGGACTCCTCGCAATGACAGTGCGTTGATAATCGGAACGATCAAGAGATATGAGTTTTTCAGAGACCTCGATCCTGAAAGTGTGATATTGGGTTAACAAAATCTTTAAAAAAAATCCTTTGGATATTTTTAAAAATTTTGTATCTTAATTACAGGTTTTTTAATAAAAGAGTTGTTACTAATCGAAAAGATTTTTTTTTAAGGGTCTTTTTAGACTGAAAAATTTTTATTTCTTTTAAGACCCAAGATTATGAAAAGATTATAAGATATAAGTAAACAAACATCATAAAAACCTTAAACGTAGAAATTTAGAGCCATCTGATGGATTTTAAAAGGCTCAGAGAGAAATCTGAACTGAAAAAAAGTAAGTCCTTTGATGATGAAAAGGATTTAAAAGAGATAATTAAAAAAGCGAAGAAAGGAGACCAAAAGGCATTTCAGGAGTTAGTAGAGAAATTCAAGGCACAGGTGGCAAGCATCGCTTATAAGATGATAGGCAATTATGAGGATGCAAAAGATATCTCTCAGATAGTATTTGTCAAGACCTATCAAAATTTAAATCGCTTCGACACCTCCAAAAAACTTTCCACCTGGCTATATCGCATAACCATTAATGCCAGTATCGATTTCATAAGGAAGCACAAAAAACATCGGCATGAGGCTTTGGAGAGCGTGGGTGGAGAGCTTAGGGAGAAAAAATCTAATGTGGAAAGGGCTTATCAGAGAAATTTGATCAAATGGGCTATAAAAAAAGCTATGGCTGTTTTGAATGAGAAACAGAAATCGGTATTTGTGCTCAGGGATTTGGAGGGATTGGATATAAAAGAGGTAGCTGAGATAACCAGTATGCCTCAGGCAACAGTGAGATGGTATTTACACAGAGCGCGCTCTAAATTAAGAGATGAGCTTTTAAGGCACTATTCTGGAATTTTAGAGGGATCCGGGATAAAATATGGGATGTAAAAAGATAAAGAAGTTGATCTTAAACTATTGGGATCTGACTGATCAAGAAAAAGAATGTTTTGAAGAACACCTGAAAGATTGTCCATCCTGTGCTAAGGAGTTCGATTTCTACCATAACTCCATGGAGATGATAAAGCAAAGCTTTGAATTCGAAGTGGGGGAGAATTTCTGGGAGCGCTATGAGTCTGCTTTATCTAAGAAGTTATCTAAGGTAGCTACAAAAAGTTTGATCTTAAGTTGGGTAGAGGACTTTTTTCAATTTCTAAAAACTCCTATAATAGGTCCTCTGCCTACATATTTATTTTCCATCCTTATAGTTTTGCTTTTCTTGATCGGGTTATATCCTGCTTTTAACTCAAAGAGTTTTTCAAAAAGATTCGAAAACAACCTGGTGATCCATGAAGGAGAAATTTTCTCGACAATAGATGATGGTGAGGTAACCATCTATTTGCTGGAGAAAAAATAAGAATCTTAACCTATGAAGGGCTTTACTGCAAAATCGCTTTTCCCCAAATTTTTGATTTTATCTCTTTTTTTTCTTGGTTGTTCTTCTGATAAAACCACCTTAGAGGATATTGAAAAAAACCTAAAAGAGATTATAGAGAAAGCAGGACCCTCAATTGTTTTCATCTCCGCAAAAAACAACGATTTGAATCTAACCAAATATGGTGTGGGTGTGGTATTGGAAGAGGGGCATATTTTAACACTGGAAAACATCTTACAGAATGTGGACGAGATCAACATAACCCTGCAGAATGGGGAGGTGATAGGTGACTCAGAGATAACAGAGATTTTATGTGATTTCGAGACCAATGTGAGTATACTTAAAGTTGAGAAAAAAGATTTAAAGCCGGTTAAGCTGGCTAAAAAAGTTGAGGGTGGGAGCTTGGGCATTGTTTTAGGAAATACCAGATATTCAAAGGGATTGCAGGCGAGTTTGGGAACAGTTGGAAATTCCTGGATAGGGGGGGTGGATGGTTATGACAAAAATTTATTACTTCTAAACATCCCTTGTTCTATTTATTACAGCGGTACTCCTGTTTTCAATGCCAGAGGTGAGCTTTTGGGTTTGATCGAAGGTCAGGTGATGGGTGAAAAAGATCTTGTTTTGCTTCTCCCGGCAACCACCTGTCAAGAGGTTAGTGACATTCTTAAAGAAAATGGCGAGGTTAAAAGGGGGTGGATTGGGATTCGCTCTGAGATAGGAGGAAAAGATTTTGCTGGGAAAAAAGGGGTCGTTATAACTGAGGTGTTTGGAGGAAGCCCGGCATTTTACGCAGGATTGAAAAAAGGTGATCTGGTTATAAGTTGTCAGGGAAATCCGATTGAAACTAAACTTGAGCTTAAAAAAATGATCTCCCGATTAAAAAAAGGATCGGAGGTGACTTTCACCTTAATCCGAGATGGAAAAAGATTACAAAAAAAGGTAGTTGTTCAGGAGGCAAAGGAAATCCTCAGACAAAGAAGATGCCCGGATAAGTCGATTTAGAAACTTTAAATTATTTTAGATGTATTTAAGTAAAAGAGTATGTTTTTTTATGCATACTTTTTTTATGTATTTTATAAAGTAAAAAAAGGAAAAAATTTAGATGAAAAGATTTCCAAATATTTTGTTGGTGTTTTTTTAGGTGTCTTAACAGTTGGGATCGGAGTTTTTATTTTATCAAAGAAAAGAAACACAACTTCTGGTAAAAACAATTTTGTCTTTTTGCACAAGCCTTTGAAAAAAGCCTATGCAGATCCGGGCTCTTTTGATGTAGAAAGGTTACGTGAGAATGCAATAGTTAGAGCTGCAAAGATGGTGGGTCCTTCTGTGGTTTCGGTGAGTGTTGTTCAGACAAGGGTGGTAAAAGAATCGCCATTTTTTTCTCCTTTTGAGGATGAGTTCTTTAATCAGTTCTGGGGAAGGTTTTTCGGACCTCGGGAATATAAAGAGAAAATCCATGGACTTGGTTCAGGGGTGATAATAAGCAAAGACGGTTATATTCTTACTAACGAGCACGTGATAAGGATTGGTGACAAGAAAAGCAATTCATCTTTTTGTTGATAAAAAACGTTCCCTCTTTTAGCTCATGGCAAAGAAGACAATCCATGCCTTGCTCTACAGAATGATGAGAGTGCAGGAAATCTACGTTTTTATAGGTAATCGCTTGTGCAGGACCTCTTTCATGACAGCTGGTGCAGTTAATGCTTTTGTCGGGGTGATGACAAGTTCGACAATCGTTAATAGTCAAAATAGTCTCCCCGTGTTTCCTCTGATCTGAGTGGCACCGTTCGCATGGGAGTTGCTCTCTTAGCAGGTGCGGATGGTGGTCGAATAGCTTTCCCGAAAAGGCAGTCTTTTTGTTTTCAATTCCCATATGACAACTGTAGCATTCAGACTTTATCACCGCCTGGGAAATGGGTAGATTTTTTGGCCTGTAACTTGAGCCGATCAGCTTCATCACCTCCGTTAACTTTTCATTGGCTGTAGAGAGCAAGCTTACAGAGTATTTGATATTGTGAACTCCTTTTCCGTACCTCACCAGATCAACATTTTCTTGGGCTTCCTCTATTAGTCTCTTCGCCTTTTCTCTTCTCGAAAGATTTATGGTGTGCTTTTTTAGTTCCGCTTTGGATTTTTCCAGAGAGGGGAGAATCACCGACAGCATACCTTTCATCTGCTTTTTCCACTGATCCAATATGGCACCATATTGGATTCCATGGCAAGACATACAGGACGCTGCACTGGAATAGGCACTGGTTCCTCGAAAATGGTCTCCTTCATGAGATATGTGGCAGCTTGTGCAACTCACTCGAGTCAAGAACATTGGGTCAGGCATATACTCCACATCATGTCCCCCTATTCCCAAGAAAAGCTCCTTCTGCGCAGCATGTTGGTTAGGATGGCAGGAGATACACTCCATCTCCACAGATTGAGCCATCTCCAATATCTCATGTCTTATCTCATCATGGCATCTCAGACAATCTACCTTGTGCTCGGTCACATGATTATCATGCATGAGCAATGCGTCAGTATACTTTTCTAACTTTTCCGATTCGGTATGGCAGGAGAAACACCGATCTTTGGAAACTTCTCCGTTGCCCTGAATCACGTGCATATGACATTTTCTGCATTCCACTCCTCGTCTTAAAGCCTCCGAGTGATCAAATGCCACGCCCAAAAATTGCACTGGAGAAAGCGGGGCTCCATGACACAGGTCACAATCATCCAAAGTCTTTTCCCCGGCGACTCGTTTAAAATGACACAGAAAGCAGGTTGTGTTGGTTACGGTCATGTGTTCTCTTTGAACGATCTGGGAGTGACAGGAAGTGCACCGAAGCCTCTTCCCGCGCCTCATCTCAGTCAAATGTGGAGTGTGATCGAACAAGATATTCCCAAAGATCGCTCTGCCAGATAAAAGGCGCCGATTGTGGCATCCTTTCCGTAGACAGCTGTTGTCCGAAATTTCTACCCAAGGTCGACCCTTGCCATAGGTTCCGGCGAAATATTCGACCACTGAGGTCAGCGCTTTCACCTTACCTTTTAATTCCTTTTCAACACTGGGAGGATAGTGGCACTCAACGCAAGGAACCATATTGTGGGAGGAGGTTTTCCAGCCGTTGTAATATGGCTCCATATAATGGCAGATTTTGCAAAACTCTGATTTGGCTGAGTATTGGAGTCCAATATATGTAAGTATGCCGGCGGCTACCAGCCCTACAATGCTGATCTTACCTAATCTTGTAGCTATTCGGACAAATCTCTCACTCTGATAGAACTTCACTTCTTGTCCTTCTCTCTAATAGCTTCTCAAAAAAACTCTTTTCCACGACTGTCATTTGATAAGTATCTACTCTATCACTAAACAAGATACGTAGACTCCTTTTTAAAGTTAACCAAAAATAAAAAAGACTGAATGAAAAAACAACTTCAATTTTACCTTCAGCTTTACTCTGTAAGTCCATCTAACATTGAGGCGAGCTCAGATCAGTGAGAATAAACCCTCAGGAGGCCCCGTGGGCTTTCATCCTGATGGACAAAAAATCCTGACTGTACATCAAGGCACCCGGCTCCTTGTTATTTGACAGCAGGCTTGAAAATTATCAAAACCGCCGTGGGTTTGACCTAATGCTGCCTTAAATCAGGGCCTGCACAGAACACAGGCTGCTTAAGGTCAACCTTAAACGCTCTAATGGCTGTAGTCGTTAGAGGAGTTAGATAAAACCAAAATAAAAAGCTTCATCTTAAACCATGATCTCCAGCTTGAGAATATTGTACCTTTGCTTCGGAATCTGGCCAAGGCGGCAACAATTTGGAGAGGAGATACAGGATGATAAGCGGAAGTATCAACAAAAAGCCTGTCATTAAGAGACCTTCAAGCCCAAACAATTGCATTTTATAAACCGTTAAGCCTCTAAGACTTTTTGAGAATAACTGCCCGCCGATAACAACATTCCATCGGGTGCTGAAGATACCTACCTGCACCAGGATTGCCGCGATAAAATAAGCCATCCTCCGCATCTCATCCGGGAGCCTGCCAAATCTTGCCCAAACTAACGAAACCATTGGCACAATGCTACCGAGAATAACCTGCGAGACTATTAGGCTCAAAAACAACCTGCTGGATATCATCTCCGATAAAATCTTAATCGATTCCTCCGATTCATAAAGCCTTTGAATGAAATCCAATGATTCAAGTGAAAGATCAACAATTATCGCATAAAGCAAAAACTCGGCCAGCTTGTTCAGGCAAGGCATACTCATGGTTTTCAAGCGAAACATCGTGGTCACCATATAGATTATTAGTATCAGTGCAATACCGGAGACGATGGCCGAAAATAGAAAAACTATCGGCATCAAGACACTGCTCCACCACGGATTGGCCTTGACGGATCCGAAAATAAAACCGACATATCCGTGCAAAAGGAATGCGGATGGGATCCCTATGATTGTGATTATCCTGCCAATCTTGTTATCGAAAAGTATAGATTTTTCTGAGACGTCCGTCACGCCCAGAGGAAGTATCCGGTAGACAAACCTCATAAGTCCCCTTTTTTCCTTGGACCAGATTACCATATCCTTTCGGTAATCGAACCAGATCTCCAGCAACAATACTACCATCAGGTACCAGGCGTAAACGAACCCGAACATTGCCATGGCCGAGCTGGTATAAGGCGTCAAGAACATTTCAAAGGAGCGTTCCGGGTGACCGAGATGAACAAGAAGCGGCAGGGGCGCCACAAAGAGAAAAGCCAATGCGGACAGGAGGGATAACCGATAGACTGGTTGCAGAACCTTAACGTTAAATACTCTTTCGAGTGAAGCAAGAATAAAAGCGCCGGCAACCAGGCCGGTTAGATATGGATAGACTACAATTAAGATTCCCCAGTGAAGTTCGAATTCATTGGGGTATATATAGCCGCTGATATTCTGAAGTCCGGTCATGATATTGGTCACCATTGACTGTATCCTTTATCTCACCTCCCCATCCGCACCAGCATAATAAACCTTGGGCTTGGTGTTTAGCGCCGGCTTGAGGACGACAACATCATTGAATCGGAGAAATCGCCTTAAGGGGCTGCTTCGTAATCCGACCTCCCCAAAAATCCTGGCCTGAGTTGGACAGACCTCTACGCAGGCGGGGAGCAACCCCCTCACCAGGCGGTGATAACAAAAGGTGCATTTATCTGCTACTTTCTTAACCGGATGCAGAAAGCGAGCACCGTAAGGGCAGGCCTGAATGCAATACCGACAGCCGACACAATATTTCTCGTCGACCAGCACCACTCCATCGCGGCTCGCAAAAGTGGCACCCACCGGACATACCTGAACACATGGCGGATTTGCACACTGGTTGCATAATTTGGGGACGAAAAAAGTTCTTAAGATGTCGATATCACCTTTTAAATCTGGAAAACCATCTATGCCGCCGTTGGGACTATCCACATAGGATTCGCCTTCCGTTGAAATGATATATCTCTCCACCCAGGTGCGAAAATAATATGGCTCCTTGGGAACATTGTTCTCCTTCTTGCAAGCATCCGCGCATCTCCCGCAACCTATGCATTTGTGAATGTCTATCCCCATTGCGTAATCGTGCTGGGTAGGATCATACTCGTCGATTTCCTGACCAAATAGAAGTCGATTAGCCGTAAAGGGGAAGAAAAGGAGTCCGGTGAACGGAAGAGCTTTGGAGCAGATTATTAAGAAGTCTCTTCGACTTAGCGGAGCTGACTTTTTCTTCTTCATCTGGCCTCCGGGTGATGCGGGTAGTGACAGTCCCAGCACAGATATCGCTCTCCGTGAGTATCCAGGTCAATCCGCGGAACGTCTCGACCAGTGTCTGCATCCTTAGCATGACACTCCCCACAAAACTCCCTTTCTACAGGTGCTTGGGCAAGTGCGAATTTAGGATGAACCAAATGTTCATCAGGAACAGTATGGCATCTTACGCAGGCAAGTGATGCATGATGCGAGACTCTCTTTGTGTTGGCAATCTCCCGATGGCAGGCGCTGCATTCCTCGGGTGTATGTGGCAGAAGCGGATTATGCGGATCGTGGCATGTCATGCATGCTTTGCCGGGATTATGAAGCTCTGTGATAATTTGTGGGAACCCGGTAGGTCGTGACGGATTGTAGTCATGACAAAGGGGGCAGTATCCACGTTTCCTCGGGGCGCCGGGGACGAATTCATCAGGCGCTTGGACGTGCTTCGCTGCAGGACCGTGGCACACTTCGCACGAAACGCCCTTATGATGAGATTTTTCTTTGGGTTCATAGATTTCATCGTGGCATTCAATACATGCTTCATAACCGGCATAATTTATCTCCTGGGCAATTACTTCGTCAACCGCATCGGCTCTGTAGTGTCCATATCTTCCGAATGAGGGAGGAATAAACAGCATGCGGGCCACCACCAGAGCAGCAATTATTATAGTGAAGATAAAAGCTAAGGCTAAGATTTGCTTCGGGATTCCCAGTACATTCAATTTCACGTCTCCGTCTGGGTCATAAAATAGTGAAAAAAGTCACTATTAGTTTATCAATTTTTGTTCAGAAAGTCAACATTTTCATTTTGGGTGCGCTTAGTAAATCACATTAAATTGCTTGTGTAATAGTGAGTAGCTTTTTTCTTCTTGCCGGTATCCACTTGCAAGGTCTTTTGGAAACATAATCTGCTGAACTATAGACGATTCCATCTTTACTCCTTGACAAGAATCGTCAAATTTGCATGGGTTTTGACCTACGCTTTATCTCTTCTTTTTGTAAATCAAACGCCCTGTCTGCTCTTTTCTTTTTTATGTAGAGTGCAGTGACGGTAAAGAATAAGAAAAGCCAGACTATGCCTAAGGCTACTTTTCTGAGCCTGAAGGATTCCAAAATCTCGTGGATGCGGAGCTTTATGTCGGAGGCAATAGATTTCGCCCGCACGGTGCTCTCCTCCACCAAGGCGAGGTTCAAAGCATGGATTTTGGGAATGGCCTGAAGCAAATTGCTTTTGGCTCTCTCCAGACCTACCTCATCTTCTGTAACATCAACCCCCTTGAGTTTCGCCTCCGCAACAATTTTTTTGGCCTCTTCTATCTCTTCTTGAGCTTCCACAATGAGAGTTTTTATCTGCTGTCCTCGTTTGTATGCTCCGGAGCTCTCCTCGTGACACTTGGTGCAGACCGGACCCAACATAGAGACATCTGCTTTTCTGGTAAGATGATCTTGGTGACAGGAGATACACTGAGCCATCTCTCTTCTCTTCATGGCATTTAGATGAGGGCTCTGATCGAAATAATCGATCGCGGTGAGGTGACACTGGCCGCACACATGCTCCACCTCAGTCACCCTTGGTGGTAAAGCACCATGATTTCCATGACAGCGAGCACAGGTGGGCGCACTCCGGTCATTTTTCTCCAATAGAAACTCGCCATGGATTCCTTGAGAATATTCCTCAAAGGTATTGGAGGGAAGATTGTATCTGTCCATCAACTCTTTATCGGAATGACACTCGGCACAAGTATAGGGCAGATTGGTGGGAAAGACCTTGCTTTCCGGATTATCAGCCAAAAAGATGCGGTGAGTTCCATGGCAATCCGTGCAGGTGGCAGAATTGGAGTCGTTTCTTTCCAAAAGCGCTATTCCGTGCTGGCTGGTCTTATAGTCCTCCAATTGGTGAGTAGGAATCCCGAATGGCTTCATCCTTTTCCTGTCCGCATGACAGTTTCCACAGAGAAAAGTCAATCTCTTTTTGGTAGGCTTGCCCACAAAACCCGCCCGCCTGGACATAGATATCTCTGCATCTAAGGAGGTGGGGTCCCCACCGTGACAATCATGGCACAAAATTCTCCTCTTATCATGTATGCTCCCTTTATATTCTACCTTCTGTTCCCCGTGGCAGACCATGCAGGAATAAGACTTTTCATCCACCGCTTCGGCCTGCCGGAAACTTGAAAATGAAAAAAGAAGGACAGCTATCCAAAGAAGAATTATTTTAAAAATGGTTCTCATAAGGCACTCATTTTTCATAAGATTCTTCAGTCACCTGATGGGGGATTCCTTTTATGTCGAAATGATATTTTTTACCCAATACGGTTCGGGTGCTCTCCGAGAAGAATCCTAAGATTCCTAAGACCAAAGCCAAAAAAAGCACAAAAAGCCCTAAAGAAATGGCAAGCCTTCTTTTTTTTGGGTGGCGGTGCGGACTTTTATCCAGAAATGGAACCAGAAAAAGCAATATCACAAAAAATCCCATAGACAAAAGTCCCACAACTTTGGGCACATATTTAAGAAGCTGATAAGAATACAAAAGATACCATTCCGGTTTAATCCCCTCAGGGGTCTTAAAAGGATCGGCTTTTTCATGCAGAGGAAATGGATGTAGTATAGCTAAAGTGATGAGAACACCAATTACCAGATAAGCCACAATAACTTCCATTAAGAAGTGATTGGGGAAAAATGGTCTTCCCTCTTCTGCCTTCTTTTGGCTAGACATGCTCTTTTCTACATCTTCTCTATTCAAACTTTGAATCCTTTTAACTTTTTAACCTTCAAATTTCTTAACCTTTAGACCTCAAAGCGGATCTGCTATTCCTTGCCTTTTGACCATGCTGAAATGAAGAGCTAAGAATATCGCCGTGAACCAGGGCAAAATCATGACATGGATAGTGTAGAACCGGGTTAAGGTATCTCCGGTCACGTTCTCGGACCCTCTTAACAAGGTCAACAGCAATCTTCCAACAAAAGGCACACCCCCAGCCACCTCAGTGCCCACTGTGGTTCCCCAAAAGGAGAGCTGATCCCAGGGAAGAAGATAGCCGGTGAACCCAAAAGCGATGCTCAAAAGCAAAAGAACCACGCCCACCATCCAGTTTAATTCCCGGGGATTTTTATAGGCTCCATGAAAAAACACTCTGAGCATATGTATGAACAAACATAGGATCATCAGGTTGGCTCCCCAGGCGTGTATCTGACGGATCAACCAGCCCAAAGGCACCTCGTTCACGATGAATTTTATGCTATTGTATGCATCAGCAGCGGAAGGCTTATAATATGTGGCTAACATTATTCCGGTGATGACCTCAATCACGAACAAAAGAAAGGTTATTCCTCCGAAGCAGTGCCAAAAGTTTACATGTTTGGGAACCGGTTTTTTCAAGAGTTTCTGAAGTCCCTCTTTTATGTCCAGGCGCTGATCCAATTCGCCGTAAATGACCGGAAAGATATTGAGAAGCAGCCCCACTACCTGCTTTAAGTTAAATCTCTCCTCTGTCCATTTTCTGACCTTACTCCCAATGCCTTTTTTCCCAGCCATCTTTAAGCTCCTTTTGTCACATAGATTTTGTCCTGTGCTATTTCGACCTTATACAAAGGGAGAGGTGAAGGTGCCGGACCAGAGATAACCTTTCCCTTGTAATCAAAATAGGCTGCGTGACAGGGACAGAACAAAACCCCTTTTTCAACATCCCATTCCACCATACACCCTAAGTGGGTACATTTCATATCCACTGCGAAAAACCCCTCTTTAACATGGATGACGATCACATTTTTATTCTGGAACACAACTGGTTTGGCTTTACCTTGTGGAATTTCGGAAATGTCCCCCACCTCCAGCCGCTGTACTGTTTCTGCTCCTCCCTCCTTCTTAGGAGGGTAAATATATGTAAGTATCACACCCACAGCAGAACCTAAGGAAACCACAATGGAACCACCCAAAAGATAGTCCAAAAATCTCCGACGAGTAATTTTTCTTGCATCTTGCTTCACTTCTTCTGGCATACTCGTTTTTTAGTCAAATCAGACCAACTTGGGTTGGATTATACTAAATTTCTTTCGGAATGTCAAGGGGAATAAGCGGCTTTTTTTATCATTATTTTTTCTGTTCCACTTTTGACGGGGAAAGCTCAATACTTACACTCTGTCCATTCATCTTCACTATTCTACCAGGCGTGCCAACCACTGTAGTATTATCAGGAACATCCTGCATCAAGATAAAAGTATTTGCTCCAATTCTCACATTATTTCCCACCTTTATGGGTCCCAAAAGGATTGCCCCGGTTCCAATCATGACATTGTTCCCCATGGTGGGATGCCTTTTCCCCTTATGTTTTCCGGTTCCGCCTAAAGTAACATTATGGAACAATACGCAGTTGTTACCAATCTCGGTGGTCTCGCCAATGACCACTCCCATACCGTGATCGATGAAAAATCCTTTCCCGATCTTGGCGCCCGGATGTATCTCTATCCCGGTCAAAAATCTTGTGATCTGAGACAAAAGCCTGGGGATGAAGGGTATTCTCAATTTCCAGAGGAGATGAGTGAAACGATGAATGAGGATGGCATGAAATCCGGAGTAGAGCAGAAACTCTATGTTTCTGGCGGCAGGATCGTTTCTATATATTGCCTTAATATCTTCAATAATGGAGATCACATTTTCCCCTCAAAAATTAAATATGGTAAAGATCGCCTTCCTCTCTGACTTCTTTGAAAAGATCGGTGCTCAAATATCTTTCACCCAAATCCGGGATTATCACCACCACCACTTTCCCTTTACCTGCTCTTTTTGCAATTTCAATTCCTGCGAAAACATTTGCTCCAGCAGAGATCCCCACCAACATCCCCTCCTCTTTGGCTAATCTCTGCGAGGTGTAAATCGCATCCTCATTAGAGACCTGGATTATCTCATCCACATTTTCTGACCTGTATACCCCAGGCACAAATCCTGCTCCAATTCCCTGAATTTTGTGAGGACCTGGCTTCCCTCCAGAAAGAACCGGGGAATCTTTGGGCTCCACCGCAATGTTTTTGTTATTATATTTCTTCTTGAGAATCTCCCCTGCTCCGGTAATGGTTCCTCCTGTTCCTACCCCCACTACAAAGAAATCTAATTTTAGATCACCCAGATCTTCTATTATCTCCTCTGCGGTGGTCCTTCTGTGAATTTCAGGATTTGCGGGATTCTCAAACTGTTG
>JAUWYR010000048.1 GCA_030615745.1 Candidatus Zixiibacteriota bacterium
GGAAGCAGGTATTGATGATTTCTGTGTTTCTATTTTTGATTGTATCGATTTTGTGTGCGGCGATGTTAACGGGGATGGAAGTATCGACTTATCAGATGTCATCTACTTAGCAAACTATTTGTTTAAAGGCGGAGATCCACCCCCAGATCCAGTTTATCGAGCGAATGCTAATGGGGATGGAGTAATAAACCTGGCTGATGTTATATACTTGGCGAACTATTTGTTGAAAAGTGGTCCAGCTCCGCATGATTGCGAAAACTACGAACCCTAAGCAGTAAACGGTAAACGGAAAACAGTAAACAGCAAAAAACCTTTAATGGTGGCGTCAGGAGTTTCCTCCTGACGCTTAGAAGGAGCTTGGGTTGTTGGTCAGAAGACCAACAACTAACAAAGTCCTGACACAACACTAAATTAACGGAGCCATAAAGGCTCCGCTACGCGTAGCGGAGGGTTTATCCCTTTGCGAAATTGAATAACAAAATGTAATATTTTTAAATAGTTACGTCAAAAGCTCTACTCCTGACGCTTAAAAAGAAGTTGGAGTGTCAAGCTTCAGCTTGACCAAAAGCCATAAAAAGACAAGAGTGCACCAGTTTGTCGGTTATGAAAATTAATCACCCTCCCTTAATCCCTCCCTTCAAGGGAGGGAAACTTCCCTCTCCCCAAGGGGAGAGGGTTAGGGTGAGGGGTATCTTAAAAAGGTGTCAGGTCTTCCACCGAAGGTGGATCCGCCTTTGGCGGAGATGTCCTGACACAACACAAGGAATTCATATACGAAGTATCCTTCGGATTCCCGAAGCATCAGAAAACGTAGGGGAGACCCTTGCCTGCACGGCCAGGGTAGTCTCCCGCTGGTGGACGGGAGGGGACAAGTCCCTCCCCTACAAAAGAATTTGTACTCTGTTGTCGCCGAATTTAAAATTCGGCAATTCGTCTTGCTGTATTAAAAATACAGCAACAACATAAGTCTATGTTAGTGCGGGAATTAAATTTCCCGCACTTTAGCTAAGGTTGGGGAATTCCAATTCCCCAACCAACATAAAAACTCTTTCATGATTTGGAAATTTAAATTAAATCTCGTCTTGCTGTATTAAAAATACAGCAACAACATTTGAATTGTCATTGCGAACGTAGCAAAGCAATCTCACAAAAAAAGGGATTGCTTCACCCTTCGGGCTCGCAATGACGTTTTAAAAATTCACAGGAGTACCAGTGCTGTTACCAATACTTAAAGACCTGGGCAGCCTTAGTTGCTAAATCTATAAATGGGGTGGGGAAAAGCCCGGCTATAAGAACGCCGAGCAAGCAAATAAATAAAGCTAACTTCAAACTGAAAGGAATGGAAAAATTAACTTCTTTTTCAGATTTGTGAAAATACATCTTCTTTATCACTCCAGCGTAGTAATACAAGGCAACAACCGAGGTCAAGATCGCTATCACAACTATTCCTATATGCCCTTTTTCAATAGCTGAGGCGAATATATAGTATTTGGCAACAAATCCTGCTAAGGGAGGGATACCCACTAAGGATAAAAGAAATACCGCCATAAAAAGTGCCAGCCCGGGAGAACTTCTGGACAGGCCAGCATAATCTTCAATCTCGTCACTCCCGGTAACATTGCTGAAAGTTATAGCAGAAATAAATGCTCCCATATTAGCGAAAAGATAGGCGAATACGTAAAATGAGAGCGCTGAGATTCCCCTCCAGGAGAATGCTACTACCCCGATCATTATATAACCTATCTGGGCAATTGAGGAATAAGCAAGCATCCTTTTTATATTGGTCTGAAGTAGGGCAACTATATTCCCGAAAATCATACCCAATGAGGCTAAGACAGCCACAATCATCACCCAATCAGGCTGATAGACATTGAATGAAACAAAAAATATCCTAATAAATGCAGCTAAGCCTGCTCCTTTTGATGCGACTGAAAGGAATGCGGTTATAGGTGTGGGCGCTCCCTCGTAAACATCCGGAGCCCACATATGGAACGGAACCAGAGCCAATTTGAATCCGAAACCTGCGATAAAAAATATTATACCAAAGATCAGTGCGGGTCCAAAAGGACCGAATCTCAAATGCTGTTGGGCTAAGCTGAACTGAATCAAACCTAAATCTGTCATCCCGGTCAAACCATAGATTATGCTTATTCCGTAAATTAGAATAGCAGAGGAGATCGCTCCCAAAATCACATATTTTATCCCTGCCTCAGCTGAGCGAAAGTCTTTTTTCAAATAGGCTGACAATACGAAAAGAGGAATGGTGGTAAGCTCCAGGGCAATATATAAAGTTATAAGCTCACCCGCAGAACACAGAAACATCATCCCTAAGGTGGACAAAAGAATCAAGCCAAAATATTCACCCCGATACTTTTCGATTTTCTTTACAAAATCTATTGAGGACAGAATCGCTAAAAAAGAAGCTGACAAAAAGACCAATTTAAAATAAAATGAAAAGCTATCAGCTAAAAACATACCTCCGAAAAGTCTTCCTGTTCCCGAACCGAAAACAAGTGCAATCGTTATTCCCAATCCTAAAAGAGAAAACCAGCCTAAATAATTTGTCTTTTCTTTATCCCAGAAAAAATCTAAGACAAAGATAAAAATAATCCACAAAAACAAAAAGAGCTCGGGAAAAAGTAGTCTATAATTCAAATCTATCTCCTAAGATGTTTAATAAAGTTTAATTTTAACCTCCGACTAAACGAACTATGTTCTCCATAGTTGCTCTGATCATATTGGCTAAGGGCATAGGATAGACCCCGATGAATATCATCAGAATCGCCAGTGGTGTCACGGTGAAAATCTCACGCCCGGAGATCTCTGGCAAACCCTCCCATTTAGGGTTGAACTCCCCTAAAAATATTCTTTGTATCATTCTTAAAAAATATCCTGCGGTTAACACCACACCTAAGACAGCTATGGCAACTATAACTTTAAACACAGGGAATGCGCCGATGAATACCATAAACTCTGATACAAATCCTGAAAGCCCGGGAAGACCTAAAGACCCTAAGCAGAAAAGGGTCATAATTCCAGAATAGACCGGAAGCTTAACCCATAATCCTCCAAAAGCGTCGATATCCCTGGTATGGGCTCTGTCATATAATACTCCGACTAAAAGGAACAAAGCCCCGGTGATCAACCCGTGCGAGACCATCTGAAATACACATCCTGATATTCCGGTTACAGTTATAGCAGCTATACCCAAAACGCAAAATCCCATGTGGCTCACAGATGAATAAGCCACCAGCTTTTTTAAATCCTTCTGAGCCATGCAGACCAGAGCACCATATATAATGTTGATCACAGCTAAAAGTGCTAAAGGAAGGGCAAAATATAAAGCAGCTTTTGGAAACATAGGGTAGGAGACCCTCAAAAGACCATAGAGTCCCATCTTCAACAAAATCCCAGCCAGAACAACAGATACCGCTGTTGGCGCCTCAACGTGTGCATCTGGTAACCAGGTATGGAACGGGAAAATTGGAACCTTGATGGCAAAGGCTAAGTAAAATGCAACATAGACTATAAGCTGAAATCCCCTGGAAAGCTCTGGAGCCCTTCTTATCAATTCCATCATATTGAGAGTATGAGGCTCCACTGTGAAATATAACGCCAAAATTCCCACCAGCATAAAGACCGAGCCGAAAAGGGTGTATAAAAAGAACTTAATAGCAGCATACTCTTTTCTCGGTCCTCCCCATATCCCTATGAGAAAATACATAGGGACAAGCATAATTTCCCAGAAAATATAAAATAAAAAGAAATCAAGTGCGCAGAAGACCCCCAGCATCCCGGTTTCTAAAAGGAGGAAAAAGGCGAAGTATTCTTTTACCCGGAAGTTGATATTAAATGAGCCAATAATAGAGACAAAGGATAGGAGTGCTGTCAAAAAAAGCATAGGGACTGACAGACCATCTGCGCCTAAATGATAATTTGCCCCTAATGAAGGAATCCATTTATGAAACTCGACAAACTGCATCTTTGAGGTGGAGGGGTCATAATTAGCTAAAAGGAAAAAGGATAAAATTAAGGGAATGAATGAGAATATCGCAGATACCCATCTTATCCCTTGCACTTGTTCCTTTTTTAAAAGCATCACCAGAATCATCCCTAAAATGGGTGAAAAGACCATATAAGACAAAATTGGGATATTCATCTTTTTATTTTCCTCCTATTCTATGAATCCTTCGGATAATTTCAGGTCAAGCTATTTTAAATAGTATTATCAACAAAATTCCAAAGAATATGACCAAAATATAGTTTGAGAGGTATCCTGTCTGAATCTGCCTTAAACCTGTGCAAGCTTTTTTGAAAATCCAGGCAATCCCATTAACCGCTCCATCAACGATATTTGTATCGAACCACTCCTTGACATTTGAGATAAACAGAGTAAAGTTTCCAAAAGCATTCACCAGCCAGTCGATGATTCCTAAGTCGAATTTGAAAAGGAAATTGGCAAAACCCATTATGGGATTAATGATTATTGCCTGGTAGAGCTCATCGAAATAATATTTATTAAATAATAGTTTATATGGAAAAGAAAACTTCTCTTTTAGTTTTTCTGCTGATATAGAGCCTTTGTAATAAATCAAGTAAGCTAAACCTATTCCAGATAAAGCAACGATAGTCGATATGAGCATCAGCCAAATTTTTGGCTCAGCATGATGAGGATGATGGAAAAAGACAAATGAGGAATAACCTTTGGCAAGCCAGGGGATTCCCAGCCAGCCAGCGAATATAGATAGAAATGCTAAAATCATAAGGGGGATGGTCATCACCTTGGGTGACTCGTGAGCATGGTCGAATTTATGCTTATCCCTCGGTTTTCCGAAAAATGTGACAAAGCACAGGCGGAACATATAGAACGCGGTCATGAAGGCTACTATGATTGCCACTAAAAGAAAAATAGGATGATACTCAGCTGCTACAGCGAATATCTCGTCTTTGCTCCAGAACCCGGAGAAGGGGAAAATCCCTGAGATGGATAACGATGCTATTATGAAAGTAATTGCTGTTATTTTCATTTTGGGGAAAAGCCCACCCATCTTCCAGATGTCATTGGTATGCATAGCGTGAATCACGCTCCCAGCTCCTAAGAATAAGAGAGCTTTGAAAAAGGCGTGGGTCATCAGATGAAATGTCCCTGCGGTCAAACCAACCAGACCCAGAGCAAGCATCATATAGCCAAGTTGAGAAATAGTGGAATAGGCTAAAACCCTCTTTATGTCATTTTGAACCAGACCTATCGAAGCAGCAAGAAACGCAGTAAAAGCACCGATTATCGCAACAATTAAACCAGCAGAAGAGGATGCGGCAAATAACGTCATAGTCCTGGCAACCAGATAAACCCCTGCGGCAACCATAGTCGCAGCATGAATTAGAGCTGAAACTGGGGTTGGTCCTTCCATAGCATCTGGAAGCCATACGTGTAAAGGGAACTGAGCTGATTTACCGACCGCTCCAGCAAAGATTAAAATCGCAGAAACAGTCAAAATTCCTGTTGAGATAGAACCTGCCTCAATCTGATGAAAGATCTGATTGAAATTAAAAGTTCCCGCTGCTGAGACTAACAAAAATATACCCACCAAAAATCCTAAATCGCCTGTTCTCGTGGTGATAAATGCCTTTTTCCCTGCATCTGCAGCCACTTTTTTCTCAAACCAGAAACCTATCAAAAGATAAGATGTTAATCCAACCAGCTCCCAGAAGATGAATATCTCGAAAAAGTTATTGGCTAAGACCAATCCGAGCATAGCAAATGTGAAAAGTGAGAGAAATGAGAAATATCTCGAAAATCTGGGGTCACCAGCCATGTAACCTATGGAGTAGATATGCACCAGCATAGAAACAATCGTAACCACCATAAGCATAACCGCAGTCAAAGGATCGATCAAAATCCCCATCTGGATTGTGAATCCCTGCAGGTCTATCCAGGTGAACTTGAATTCAGAGGTAATTGGATTTTTCAAAACCTCAAAAAGAACTGGTACCGATAGGACAAATGAACCACAAACAGCTCCAACAGAAAGATAAGAGGAAAGCTTCGGTCTTTTATTGGTGAAAAAGACGATGAATGCAAAGGCAACTAAAGGTAATAAGGGTATGAGCCAGCTTGAAGCTAACATTAAATCTTTCTCCTAACAGTTGACCAATTCAAAAAGTTCATTCATAGCACTCCTTTACACTCATTTCTTTTGGAACCTTCTCCAAATCTCCAGGATTCAAATCCCATATCTTCAGCCCTCTGGCGTATAACGTCTCCCGGATAGGCGAAGCCGCCAAGTGGTTTTGGCGAATGTAGTGAGCCGCCAATCTGGTGTTGAGTGAAGTTGACATTATTTATCCGTCAGATTTTTTTGGTAAATAGTGTATTCTCTTTTAAAAAACAAGATATAGAACACGCAGACAATTGCAATCAAGACTATATAATAATATGGCCTTGCTACTGCATAGAATTTCTGGTAATCACTATTTATAATTAGAAGGGTTGAAGACAAAGACACGAAAACACTAATTACAATCAGGGCCCTTGGTAAAATATAGCCTAATGCCTTTATTAGAGTGCTCTTGTTCTTAGGAAATTTATAGACAATTTTAATCAAATTCCGTTTTTCACCAAAATAATAATATGTTATGAACTCTTTATATGAATACCCTTTTTGTGAAGGATAACTGTTTTTTGTTTTAAACAAGCTGTAGTAGTTAAGGGTAATTACAACAGAGACCAGTATTATCTGAAAAATTATAACGGTCATCCATCCTTGCCCAAAGATAGATACCATGGGATTGGTTTCTTTTTCTAAATCAGGTGTTATAATATAAGTTGCTGTTATATCCCAACATCGAGTTATGATAGTGAATAAAGTTAAAAGCCAGAATTCTAATTTAATTCTGCTCATTTTTAATCCTTTACTTAAAAATCCAGTCAATTTCGCCCAACAACAAATTGTTGCACTCCGATTTTTACCATTTCAAAAAGTTTATCTTATCCACATTTATCTCTTTATGATGTCTGTAGATCAAAATAACGATTGCTAAAGCAACAGTCGCCTCTGCTGCTGCTATGGTTATAACAAAGACTGCAAAGACCTGTCCGGTTAAAAAAACCGGAGTTATAAATTTTGAAAAGGCGATGAAGTTTATATTAGCTGCGTTGAACATAAGTTCAATAGACATTAAAACACTGATAGCATTTCTTCTGGTTAAAACTCCATATATCCCTATGCAGAACAAAATCGATGCTAAAGCCAGATAGTGATTCAAAGTTATCAATCTAATCCCTCCGGGCAATTATTATGGCGCTGATTAAAGCTGTTATCAAAACAACGGAGACCACCTCAAAAGGCAAAACATAAGTGGTCAAAAGTGATTTGCCGATTGTAACTATTGATTGGGTCTCAGGTAATTTTTCGCTCACCCTCCAGGCGGTATTCCCCAAAACGATTAAAGTGGTAATCAGTAATACCCCCACTATGATAAGTCCGGGAATAACCTGTTCGTTTGTCTGGCGTAAGACCGGGCTGTAGATCTGGGCGGTCATCATTATGGCGAAGATCAAAAGGACAGTTATTGCGCCAACGTAAATCAAAACCTGAACAGCTGCAATGAACTCAGCATGTAAAAGCACATAGATTCCTGCAATACTGAAAAAAGTCAAGACCAAAAACAGAAGAGAATGGAAGATATTTTTCAATGTGACCACCAATATCGCAGAACCCACAATGATTGCAGATAAGATATAAAAAACTGCTGATTGAACGCTACTTTCCAAACTCAAACCTCCATTTCAAAATTCTGAAATACAGACCTTATAGTATTAAACTAACATCATTCTAATTAAATAATGCAAATCGTCAAGATCCTTCGGATTTTTCTGTAGGGGAGGCACTTGTTGAGCTTGGCGAAATCCCCCCGCCTCTGGCGGGGGGTCCCCTCCCAACTACCAGCGGGAGACCACCCTGGCCGGGCAGGCAAGGGTCTCCCCTACATATTAGGTTTATCCTGTTAGACAAGCACTAATTAATTTAACATCATACTTATCCTTCCGTGGCAGTCAGGTCCCCTGACCTGACTGCATACTTCCAGCCAAGTCAGGGACTTGGCTGGCACTCGGTAATATCAATAAGTGTCATTTATAACCCTGCCCGATCTCAGCCAACCTATTCTTATCATAGACCAACTTCTTTTTCTCGTAAACTGAGAATTCATATTTATTAACCAACTTAATAGCACCAAAAGGACACACCTCCTGGCATATTCCACAGAATATGCATATTCCCTGATTTATCTTAAATTCTTCTGGATATCTTTTTTTTGTAACCTCATCTTTTCCCTCTGCTGGAATAATCTTTATGGCTTGAGTTGGGCAATTTTTTTCACATATCCTGCATGCAGTGCATTTTAATCTATTTGTTTTCTCATCTGTTAAAAGAGCGGTAACTCCCCTGGAGCGTTCTGGCATAGGCCATCTCTCCTTAGGATATTGAAGGGTGATGGCATGGGTGAACAAAAATCCTAAGGTGGTCTTCATCCCCAATAAAAGATTGTAAAACCCAGAGGCAGTCTTTTTAACTATCTCCATTTATGCAAAAAGCCCGGTTAAGATTATATTTAAAAATGCCAGAGGTAACAAAAACTTCCAGGCAAAGCCCATCAGCTGGTCAACCCTTGTTCTCGGAAAAGTCCATCTGAACCACATAATCACGAATATCAAAAAGAAGGTCTTTCCAAAAAACCAGACCCAGGAGGGGAAAACAGGACCATTCCAGCCACCCAAAAACAAAGTCGTAGCGATAGCTGAGACCAAAAATAGGTTGGCAAATTCAGCAAAGAAAAACATAGCGAACTTCATCCCTGAGTATTCGATATTGTATCCAGCGACCAGTTCCTGTTCAGCCTCTGGAATGTCAAAAGGAGTCCTGTTTATCTCAGCAACACCCGCGGTGAGATAGATTAAAAATCCAAGAGGCTGTCTCCAGATATACCATTCCCAGATATGAGTCTGTGAGGTTACGATCTTGACCATGCTCAAAGACTGGGTTAACAATACCACACCTAAAATGGATAAGGTCAAAGGAACCTCATAGCTTATTATCTGTGCTGCTGACCTGAATCCTCCTAAAAGTGAATATTTATTATTGGAGCTCCACCCAGCCATCAAAATTCCGATCACCGTAAAAGTTGTTATAGCTACCACATATAAGATTCCGATATTCAAATCCTTCACAATAAGCCCTTTTCCGAAGGGGACGACAACATAAGCCATAAAGGCAGTTACGAAGACCACAATCGGAGCTATGAAAAAAACAGCCTTATCAGCAGATTTAGGGGTGGTGTCCTCCTTTAATATCAATTTGATCCCATCAATTATACTCTGAAGCCATCCGTGCCATCCGGTTCGCATCGGTCCGAACCTGACCTGAAAATGTCCGGAGATCTTTCTTTCCCACCACACTAAAAACAAAACTGATAAGGAGATAAATCCAATGATAACTATTGCTACTAAAAGCATTATGAAAAGCTCATAGAAGATTTGAGGTATGCCTAAGCTTTCGAAAATTTTTTCAATCCACAAAGCTATCGATTCAAAAAGTTGGGATAGTTCAAACATATTCAAATATTTTTAAACTACATTCTGTTTTGGTTTTCTAATTTCGAGTAATAATAGCGAGTAAAATGAATACAGAGCCAGAAGGAATAAAGCTGAATCCATTTTAACCCCTAAGATGAAAAGACCCACAAAGCCGAAAAACAAACCCACACCGGATAAAATCCAGTGAAATAGTCTATTGGTAAAAGGATAAGCTAATAAAAATAAGCTCAAAACCACTGTCAGGGTTGGACCGGGGATCACACCTAAGGGCGAAGAATATAAAGCAGAAAAAGAACCTTTTGTGAAATGGGTCTCAGGATACCAGAACCCGATGAACCCGGCTACTAAAGCTATCGTTATGTGAATCGTTGGTGTATCTTTCATCGAATAATCCATCTTAGGATTTATAAACTCCCGGATTCCTAAAAGGGTTAGGATGCCGAATACAACAAGGAAAAAAGGATTTACAATTGGAGCGATTGATGCTAAAAAAACTGAGAAGAAAACAAAGGTTATATAAAAATCGACAGGCCTTTTAACCTTCTCTTTATAAATCAAAAGCAAAACGACTACCACCACCAAAAGGATGTGATGCACTATACTTAATAACACTGGATAGGTATCCACAGTGGTTTGAAGCTGAGATAAAATCAACTCTTTTGACATAAGAAAAAAAATTTTTGTTACCTGTCAACTTCTGGCATCACAACATCTAAGCTTCCGAATATCACCACAACATCTGCTATCAAAACACCCTTGCACAAAACCGGCATAACCCCGATGTTATTATATGACCCAGTCCTTATCTTCACCCGATAGGGCTTTGGCGAACCATCTGATATTATATAAAATCCCATCTCCCCTCTGGGAGCCTCAATTCTCGAATAGACCTCACCTGAAGGGGGCTTGAATGTTAGAGGAACTTTTTTTTTGAAATCTCCGGAGGGAATAGAATCCAAAGCCTGCTCAACTATCTTGTTCGACTCCCTCATCTCCTCTATTCTTACTATGTATCTATCCCAGGAATCAGATTTTTTGCCGGTTGGGATATCGAAATCGAATCTATCATAAACAGAATATGGCTCATCCTTTCTCAAATCCCACTTTAGCCCGGTTCCTCTTAAGGATGGTCCGGTAACAGAAAAGTTAATGGCGGTCTTTTGGTCTAAAATCCCGATATCTTTTGTCCTGCCCAAAAAGATAGGATTATTAGTCAAAATATCCTCATATTCATCCACTCTCGGCTTAAAATATTCGACAAATTCCTTAGCCTTTTTTATGAATCCATCAGGAAGGTCTCTTGATACTCCTCCTATTCTGAAATAGTTAAAAGTCATCCTCTGCCCGCACACAAGCTCAATAAGGTCTAAAATCTTTTCCCTTTCCCTGAAAGCATAAAGGAATGGAGTTATTGCACCTAAATCCAAGGAGAATGTCCCGAACCAGACCAGATGGCTTGCAATTCTGTTCAATTCCATCATTATCACCCGGATATACTCAGCCCTCTCAGGAACCTCGATACCTGCGAGCTTCTCAACCGGGTGAACAAAAGCATAGTTGCAGAACATTGCTGAGACATAATCTATCCTGTCTGTGAACGGAATATATTGCAGATAGGTTCGGTTCTCAGCGATTTTCTCTAAGGAACGGTGCAGATATCCGACATGTGGAACCAGGTCAAGAATCTGTTCACCATCCATTTTTAAAACGAACCTGCAAACCCCATGGGTGCTGGGGTGCTGAGGTCCCATATTGACCTCAAATACCTCTGTTTTCATCTCCTCTTTATTCATTCTTGCGGAAGCGGGATAAAATCAGCTCCTTTCCATCCTTTTCTCATCGGATAACCCTCATCCCAGTCCTCAGGCAAAAGGAGTGGCCTGGGGTCAGGATGATTTTTGAATTTTATTCCAAAAAGTTCAAAAATCTCCCTCTCATGCCAGTTGGCACCAGCCCAGATAAAAGAGACCGATTCTATCTCCGGATTCTCCTTAGGCAAAGGAGCCTTTAAGGTCAATTTATGCTTGTGCTTAAAAGAAAACAAAACATACACAACCTCAAACCCATCCATTCTATCCACCCCTGCCATACAAGACAAAAGGTCGAATGACAGATCAGGTGAATCTTTTACAAACTTACAGACCTCTAAAATCGATTTTGAATCAACCTCAAAAGCTGGTTTGAAATCAAAAACTTCAACCTCTTTTACTTTATCTAAAAATCTCTTTTTTAAAATCTGGGCTATTTTTTCAGTGTTCATAATTAATCTGTATTTGCCTTAGAAAACCACTTTTAATTCCAATCTTTAATTTTTTCTCTTTTTATTTTCTCCTGAAGTTTCAAAACTCCTTCCATTAAAGATTCAGGCCGGGGAGGGCATCCAGGGATATAGACATCAACTGGAATTATATCATCTATTCCTTTGCAAACACTGTATGAGTCATAATAAAATGGTCCTCCTGAGATAGTGCAACCTCCCATCGCAATGACATATTTTGGTTCAGCCATCTGCTGATAAAGCCTTTTTAATCTTGGTGCCATCTTCTTGGTTACAGTCCCCGCAACTATCATCAGATCAGATTGACGCGGAGATGCCCTGAATATCATGCCGAATCTATCAAAGTCATATCTCGAGGCTCCGGTGCACATAAGTTCAACTGCACAGCAGGCTAATCCGAACAGAAGATACCATAAAGAGGATGCCCTCGAATAGTTTAATACCCCATTCAAAGTGGTGGTCAATATACTACCACCGGGTAATTTCTCTAAATATACGGGAAGTTTTTTTAGCGCACCCATTTTAAAGCTCCTTTTTTCCAGACATAGACCAATCCGAAAATCAAAATAGCTAAAAATATAAGCATCTCAATGAAAGCAAAAAACCCCAAACTTTTATAAACAACTGCCCAGGGAAATAAAAAGACAACCTCGACATCGAATATGACAAATATCAAACAGAAGATATAATATCTAACATTATACTGAACCCAGGCAAAACCAAAAGGGACTTCTCCGCATTCGTAGTTTCTCTCTTTTTCTGGATTTGGCTTTTTGGGACTGGCTAATCTGGCTAAAAAGAAGACGAAAAGAACAAAAATTATCCCCACTAACAAAAACAACCCTGGATAAGCATAATCTTGTGGCATCTCTTTTTTAAAGCCTAAAATTAGTGAATTTCTTCACAAAGAAAATAGTAAAGAATAAAAATTTGTTTATTTGTCAAGTGTTTTTGCGATATAAAATAAAAAAAATCCCTTTTTTGCCTCTTTTTTATATAGAAGCGGGCTTTATCCCTCTTTAAGAGAAAGTTTTAAAAAAATCCCTGCAAAATTTCTACCTGATTTAGCTTGACAATCTTTATTTAATTTTATTTTATTTTAGGGAATTAAAAAAATTATGATTTTATTCGGTTTTTAGGTGAAGAAATGAAACTCAACAATAACATTAAGGAGGATAGAAGATGAGAAAAAAAGCTTTTGTTTTTGCCTTAATCTTTTTTGGTCTATCCATCTCAGCTTTTTCACAAGATGTAAAGATTGGATATGTTGATACTCAACGATTGAAATTGGAGTATAAGGAGTTTGCGGAAGCACAGGCTAAATTTGAGCGTCAGATGGCTAAATGGCAGGCACAGGCAGATTCAATGCAGGCAGAGCTTTTAAGATTGCAGGAGGATTTGAATAAGCAGAGGCTACTCTTAAGTGAGGAGAAAAAAAGGGAGAAAGAGCAATATATATTAGAGAAACAAAGGGAATATCAGGAGTTTGCAACTAAAATCTTAGGACAAGAAGGAGAGGCAGCCAAACGTGAGTTTGAGCTTTCCAAGCCATTAATCGAAAAGATCAATGCTGCGATAAAGTTAGTTGCTTTGAGGGAAAACTATACTCTAATATTGGACACCGCAGGTGGTGATATTTTATATGCCAAAGAGGAGATGGATATAACTGATAAGATATTGGAGGAGCTGAATCAGTAGACGGTAAACGGAAAACAGAAAACGGTGAACAGAAAACAGTAAACAGTAAACGGTAAACAGTGAACAGATTTTAGGAGTGCAATCCATATGGATTGCAATGCAAAAACAAAATTTTCGCACGACACAAATTCAAATAGTGGTTAAATGCCGATCGATTTTTCAGAAATAGAAAATTGGAGACAATTCGAAGATCTAGTCTGTGACTTGCTCGAAAAGGAAGGTTTTCACATCGAAGAACGGGCAGGTATAGGGCCTGATGAAGGCAGAGACATTTTAGCTGTAGGATATTTTACAAATTCGTTGGAGCGAATGGAAAGACGGTACTTAGTTTCATGTAAGCACTGGAAGGGTCCAGTGCCTGAGTCGGAAGTCACAGATATAAAAGACAAGATGATACAACACGAAGCCAATGGCTATCTATTAGTGACATACGATATAAGGAGTGGTCTTCAACACAAAATAGATGGATTGAAAAGGGAACTCACAATTAAATACTGGCTAAAGCGTGATATAGAAAATCTCCTAATAATACATAAGGACGTATTCAAGAAACATCTACCGAAAAGCTACACACAATTTTTTGGCCTCGAGGGTTTAATTCCGGAGTCAGAACTAATAGAGCTTTTCAATAAAAAATATGGACGAAATCCAAATACTGATGAACTAATCTCATGGCGCAAAGATACGCTAAATTATAGCCTAACTAATCTTCACGAGATTGAAGCTATCCTCGATGATAAAGATGTCTTAGATTCACTAAACGAAATGTATGAAAAACTCCTAGCCAGGAAAGTAGACCCTATGGGACATTTGACATGGGGCTATCTGCTCCACGTCTCAAAAACGGAAGAGACCAAAAAAGAAATTGAATACAACATAAGACATTTAGTGGAGTTTTTAAATAGAGCTAGGCTCATTTATACAGCTCATGGATTGCCGAGAACTGAAATACACTTCGAAAGCATTACTCAGAGTTTCTTTCAGTGGCGTCCATATCACATACTATGGTCGAAAGGGATTCTAAGGGTTGACCCAAAAGCATTTCCACCATACATAGAAATGGAGTCTCCACAAGATAATGTATTCGCAATTCAGTGGTCTTTAGGAATACAACTTTTGAATAAAAAAGTTATTGTGTTAGATGTTTCTCGTGATAACTTCTTTGAGGTGTTCTTATTGGTTCGTGCTAACGATGGTAAACCATATTTCATTAAATATGGCTATAGCGCTGGTCAACCCAAAAAAGTCCGAGACGCTGGAATTGATTACGCTGAGTTTTTCTTAGGGGCTGAGTTTGCACTAAACGCCCACCCGCCACAAACCCTTGAAACAAATTTTGAGAATGATTTGAACAAGTTGTATAATGTAAAGGTAAGTTCTGTACTAAGTCTGCATTTTCGTGTCAGAGGGAAAGCCAAAATTAGCAGGATATTGCTGGCTGAAGCTCCATAAAAACTTGTATTTTGTAGGTTGATTTTTCTAAAATCGACCTTTCATTTTTGTCGAATTGATAAGATTTATTGCTTAATCCACTTCGTTATATCTTCAATCACCTTTCTTTCTATGTGTCCTTCCTTTTCATATTCCGAAGGTGTAGATTTACCCTCTCCTGACATAAAAAGATGATTAAGATCAGGATAAAATTTGTAGGTAACATTCTTTTTTTCCTTTAGCCCTTTTTTCCACCCATCAAAATCCTCTTGGGTTACTTGATAATCCCTTCCACCCTGAAGAATCAAAATCGGGCACAGAAGTTTTTGGGCAAACTCGATCTGGTCTCTTTTTTTCAGGTCTTTCCAGTATCTTCCGCTTGCAGAAAGAAATATCTCATCGTCGCCAAAAGAGCCATCTTTTATCCTTTTGGCATTTTCTCGAAACCTCTCAAGTTGCTTTTGCTCAACTGAATCCAATTCACCATCTAAACCTGCTATATACTCTGTCTGTTCCACTACCAGGTCCTCAAGAGGTCTGGTGCTTCCAGCCATTATGATCGCTCCTTTCAAGCTCCCATCTCTTGTTCCTATCTCAGGGGCAAGCATTCCACCAAGGCTGTGGCCCAAAAGATAGATTTTTTCAGAATCGACTCTTTTATCTTTTCTCAAAAACTCAAGTGCATATATTGCATCATCAATTACCTCATCATCCACAGTGATTTTTTTCGGATCCAATTTCTCCCCATAGACTTTTGTGCGCTTATCATACCTTAATACCGCAATTCCATTTGAAGATAATCCCCAGGCTAAATCCCGGAAAACCTTATTTGGACCTATAGTTTCATCCATATCATTAGGACCAGACCCATGAACCAGAATAACACCAACAGACTTTTTTTGCTCTTTAGGGATGCTTAAAATCCCTGGAAGTTTCCAAGGGTCTTCTCCAATTTGAACTTCATTTTCTGTGAAAGAATTTTTGTCAACATAGGAGGGTGGAGTGTATTCAGCTTTGGAAACAGGCGGATTAATCCAGAACCCAGCAATTTTTTCTTCTTGATCAAAGGTTATCCTCGCATCCATAAATGCTTTTTCAAATTCAAGGGTAAGTATTACTACTTTAAACTTATCTTTTACGAAAAACTTTTTTCTTGACATCGATTGGAAATCTCCGAAAGATGCGATAAGTTGATTCCATGTGGCTTCTAATTGAGAGGCTGGAAGAGCCTCAGACATCTTTTGATTGAAATTTTCTGTTGCACCAATAAAATCTTTTTGAACTATTAAACTTATGAAACCTTCCGCTTTTTGATATAAAGCTTCCTCCTCAGAGACCTGAGCCAAAACATTGGATAAATATCCCATTAGAAAAACAAAGAGGAAAGTAAAAAAAACTTTTTTCTTCATAGCTTTTACCTCCATAAAAAATTTTTAAATGATAGTCAAGTTATCCATCTAATTTCTTGAACTCTTTTTGCTAATATATATAACTGAATTTAAAAAATATTCAAAGAAAAAATTAAAGAAGGAGTGCAATCCATATCGATTGCATTGCAAAAACAAGTTTTTGCACTCCTTCTTAAGTTCTAATAGTTAGTCAGCTGATCTATCTTCCCATATTTTCTTGCAATGTGCTCAAAAGTCCGGTAAATATAATGGGAGAACAAAGCCAAAAAAGCTGTTGTTACAAACATAATTATCATAAGTTGAAAGTTGGAATAATGGCTCAAAATAGTGCTCAAACTTTTTCCTAAAACTGCTCTTCTCAAAAGCTCTAACCAGTAAGTTAAAGGCAAAATCTTTGAAAGATACTGGAGCCAGATTGGTAGAATATCTATAGGATAGATTGCTCCACAGGCTAAAAAGAATATACCGGCGGTCCCTTCGGTCAGATACCAGGAATGATGAGCTGTAATCATAGTGATTCCAGCAAGAAGTATTCCCAAACAGGTGATTATGAAAAGACCTACGAGTATTGACGTTATAAGCAGGGGGTAATTAACCGAGCCAAGATCAATAGGTATTTTCAAGACTATCATTCCAAAAGCAATAGCTATTATAACCGCAAATGTAGTGATTATCATCTTCGCTGTCCCTCTTCCAAAGAGGTAATAATACATCCTGATAGGGGCAATATATATGTATCTTATGATCTGATAATGTTCCCTGTCCTCATGGATGACCCAGGAGATTCCAAATAAGACATTGTAGACATACATAAAGAATGCGTTTCCAATATAGATATAGGCGAAAAGGTCTGTTTTAGTCTTTCCATGGGTGACGACCATATACATAAATACCAGGATCAAAGATGAGGCAATGGGTCTTATGATTGAGTAAATCGCAAATAAAAAAGGATTAGCCCAGTTGGATTCCATAGCCCATCCGAGCCAGCTTGAGAGCTTAATTGTCCTTAAATCGTCTTTTAAGTTTAAGATTTTCATATTTCAACACTCTTTAAGACTTTCTCCAGCGGGGTCAAGAAACCTCACTGTAACATTTGAAACTTAAAATTTTTAAATAAAACTCATTCTCCTATCAAAGGGAAAGGACATACCCTTACTCTACGTATTCACTCTGAGGCTGTCTAAAAATGTCATTGCGGGTATAAAGGTTTTAAAGTGTTGCTATTTTCATTTGATTTTTAAGGAAACAGTACCAATTTATGTATTGAATTTTGTGTTTTTCCGTTAAACCTCTGTGTCTTTGATAATCTGATTTCAGTCTTGAATGAAAACCTTC
>JAUWYR010000031.1 GCA_030615745.1 Candidatus Zixiibacteriota bacterium
TATCTATAACGTTGAGGTAACAGTCCCTGAGGAGTTTATGGGTGATGTGATGGGCGACCTATCTGCGCGCCGGGGAAAGATCTCAGGTATGGAGCACCATGCTAATTTTCAGAAAATAAAAGCGCAGGTTCCCTTAACTGAACTATACAAATATTCTACATCTTTGAGGTCTTTAACCCAGGGAAGGGGACTTCACCGTCAGGATTTCTCCCACTATGAAGAGGTCCCAAAGGAGTTAGCACAAAAAATTATTGAGGAGACAGATAAGAAAAAGGAAAGGTAGTCAAGGGATTGAACGGATAGCTTTTTTGTTCTTACAGGTTGGGGCTGAGGTTAGACCTCAGCCCCAACTTTTTTATTTTTATCTGTGGTGGATGATAACATCCACAACGAACTGGAAGTTCTTAAAAAAAAATCTTGACAAAAAAATATTTGCAATATATTCTTGGTCAAATTTCAATAGGTTTGTGATACGGAATAACTTCAACGAAAAGAAGAGGGATGTAAGGTTTTTTTGTCAGGTAAATGTTAACTAAAAATTAGCTTTTTAAAAAAGGGTTAAAAAATGAAAAAGATAGTTTTTACAATTTTAATAGTTTTGATTTTGTTGTTTCTAACTGTAACTGCCAATGCCTTTGATGGTAGGCGAAAAGGTTTCATCTTGGGATTCGGAATGGGGCCAGGACTCACCTCATTTACACAGAAGACATATTTTGGCTATTATATAAAAAAAGACCGAGAGAACAAAGGGGCGATTATGACTGATTTTAAGATTGGATATGCACCTACTGATTTCTGGGAAATATATTACACTAGCAAAGTCTCCTGGTTTGGGAGAGGAAATGTCACTATAGGAAACGGATTGGAAGCTCTGGGGGCTAGTTATTATTTCAAACCGGCAGCACCCTCTCCTTTTATAGCTGCAGGATTTGGATACTCAACTTGGACCCAGCCCTTCGAGTCACATCCTCCTGATACTTGGTTTGGCTTTGGTCTATTCGCAGGCGGTGGATATGAGTTTTCCCGCCACTGGAGTGTAGAAGGATACTTGTCATGGGCACAACCCATGATCAAAAAATCTGGAATCGAGACCAGTTTCAACGTTTGGTCTTTGAAATGTACCATCAATGTACTTGGTTACTGAGCTGCAATTTAGGTAATACTCTGATCCCTTGTTCTCCGGGGGTGTTATCATCACCGGAGAAATTCATATCCGTTGTGGATGATAACATCCACAACGAACTGGAAGTTCTTAAAAAAAAATCTTGACAAAAAAAATCCATTTTATATATTTGGACAACTTTTAGTTAGTCAACGGTTGAAATAACCTCAACGAAAGGAGGAGGGATGTAAGGTTTTTCGTCAGGAGTAGTCAATTTAACTTAAAACATTAAAAACAAGGGAGTGAAAGAAAATGAAAAAGTTTATTCCGATTGCGATTTTAACGATAGCTCTGTTCTCCTTAACCTCTGCCCAGGATGATGCAAGATTAGCTCAGGGGCAGATCGAATTCGGGGGGGATGTTGGATTTAATATGACCACATATTCATTTGAGGACGCCGAATATCCTGTGGATAATAGTACGATTTTAACCCTCTATCCTCGATTTGGATATTTTGTTATACCTAATCTGGAAATAGAACCGAGGCTAATCTTCTCTCGGATGGCTACCAACTATACAGATGAGTTTAAGTCTGCCTTTGACGTAGAGGATGCGAGCTTTACTATTTTTGGTGGGGTATTGAATGTTGTCTATAATTTCCCTATGGAGGGTCAGGTCATTCCATTTGTTTTCGCTGGCGGAGGCTTTCAAACCTATTCATCTTCTGATGAGCCAGAAGATGGTTACGAGACTACCTTAATTCTGCCTGATGCTGGTGCTGGAATCAAAGCTTTCATAAGCGATCGCGGCGTGATTCGGGCCGAGATTTTCTTTGAAAGACATGATAAAGCAGGTGGTGTAGAAGATTTGACCACCAATAATTTCGGAATCAGAGCAGGATTTTCGGTATTCTTGAAATAAGAGTGAGAGCTACTCCTTTTGATTGGGGCTGGGGTTCAACCCCAGCCCCAACTTTTTTATTTTTTTATCCATTGTGAACGATAACATGCGCAATGAGGGTGATCGTTTAGAATTGCGGTTGGGTTTATCCAAATAAAATGAAGGCGAACGTAATGATACTCGTAACAAGGATAGTGTTTTCTTTGGCCATAATTTTTTTTGCTAGTGGAGGTATTTCTCATGCTCAAGAGCAAACAAGAGAAAGTGTCTCTGCCCACTCCCTTATGAACTCGAAGAATTCAGATATTGAATTGGATTCCAAAACAAGCCCTTATCCCTTTCATCAGCTCATGACGCTTAGCGCTGTTCGAACATACCAGTTACTCGTCAGTCCGTCAAAGGGAAGTTTTTGCCCTATGCACCCGCATTGCTCACTTTACAGTTATCAGGCTTTTAAACGATATAACCCCATCAAAGCTTTTCTTATGACTGCAGACCGGCTGCATCGTTGTGGCCATGATCTAGATAATTATGAAACAGTTGAGGTAGATAGATTTGTAAGGTTTCTCGATCCTATCCATCCTTTTTTAGCTGATAATGAGTCAAATTCAAATGCGGATACTTGGTCTGAAATACACAGTCAGGTATGGTTGAATACGACCCAAAAGACCGATATATCAGTACAGATATCATCTGATGATAGTCTCACCGAAGACAGTCGTCTTTTCCATTTTGCAGAGACTCTGCAGTCTGAAGGCGACTATGATCGCGCCATCACCGAATACCGCCGTTTACTATTCTATTTTCCTAATTCACGCTTTCAGAAACAGGCATTGAAATCGCTATTTCACTGTTATTATAAAGCAAAACAGTATTTGATAGCAATCCATTGGGGTCAAGACATTCTCAGCAAAGATGTAGGTTTAACAGATGAGAGTGAGCTCAAGTTTTTTATCGGTGCTAGTTATTTTAAGCTCGACAATTTTCCTCTTGCCAGAAATTACTTTGCAGAAGCAGCAACCAGGGATAATGGAGTTATTAAAGAAAAGAGTATTCTTTCACAAGGTTTGTCCTATGCGAAGGAGGCAAGTTGGGAGGATGCTGAGAAATCTTTTGCTGGAATTAGCTTGGATTCGAAGTTTTCAGATAATGCCAGAAAATGCAGAAAGCTATGTCAAGAGGGCAAGAAACTCGGACTAAGAAATCCCACCACAGCTGGAGTTCTTGCTATTATACCAGGACTGGGCTATCTATACGATGGTTACAAGCAAAGCGCTCTATCCTCTTTTATTGTCAATGGTCTATTCATCTGGAGCACATTTGAGGCTTTTAGAAAAGACAATCAAGGTGTAGGTATAATGTTGGGCATTCTTAGTTTTGGTTGGTATGCTGGTAACATCTACGGATCAGTTATCAGTGCTCAAAGAAGAAACATAAAATTAAGAAATGACTTGCTGCTTAAATTCGATATTGGCTTTCAGTTTTGAATGTGGGAAGAGGTGATTATAAAATGTCACAAAAAGCTCGAGATTCTCCTTTGAAAATTTGATCAGAGATAAAGCAGCTTTTTTCATTTACTTAAACGAAAGTCCGTTTGAGAGCATCTAAAAACTCAGAAATAGGAGGATACCATGACTGCATTGACAAAAGGGCGGAGCATTGCTTTTCAATTTCTAACAATTGGGACTCTCTTTGCTTTTATGTGGACTTTTTTGCTTCCACAGGAAGCCATCGCACAACAGAAAGTTCAAATTCCCGCAGGCACAGCTGTGCTTCTGAAAACCAACACAACGTTAACACCAGAACAATTGAATGTCGGCGATACAGTAGATCTTTCAGTTGTTTCTGATATAGTTGTCGATGGGGAAGTCGTTATCAAAGCGGGTGCTACAGCGAGAGGCGAGATAACGACTTCAAAAGAGAATAACTTTATCGGAATTGCAGCCAAGATTGGTCTTGCGGTTCGAAGCGTTCAAGCAGTCGATGGAACAACGGTTCCCCTGTCTGGAACCAAGTTAGTTGAAGGCAAAGATAGAATGGTCCTCTCCATCGGACTTGCCCTAGTTTGCTGTATCCTCTTTGGCTTGATGAAGGGTGGTGATGCATTTCTTCCTGCAGGTACACAAATAGGAACGACAATAGCTGCAACAACAACAGTTACGGTGCAATGAACGGAGGCTCCAATCTTCAAAATAGCAAATAATTTTCTCTGTTGGTGTTAACACCAAAAGATAAAAGTTGTTTACTTTAAGCTGGGTCTTCTTGACCTGGCTTTTTTATTTTATCCATTGCGGATGATAACATCTACAATGAGCGTGTTGTTATTATTGTGTTATAGCTTTTTTTAGTGCTATCTTATACAGCTCCACATACTTTCTGGCTGACTGTTCCCAGGAGAAGTCCTTTGCCATTCCTGAAAGCATAAGCTTTTTCCAGACTTTTTTGTTCTTGTAAACTTCCAAGGCTCTTTTAATAGCATATAGGAGCTCATCCGGGTCGTAGTTTTTGAAAACAAATCCTGTTCCTTTTAAAGTTTTTGGGTTAAAATCCTCAATAGTATCAGCCAACCCCCCGGTTTCTCTTACAATGGGAACTGTGGCATATTTTAAACTATAAAGCTGATTTAGACCACAGGGCTCATATTTAGATGGCATCAAAAACATATCCGAACCAGCCTCTATCAGATGAGCCAGAGGATTACTGAAGGTCAAATTCACCTTGATTTTTTCAGGATATTTTTTCTCAAGATTTAAAAAATATATATGATATTTTTGGTCTCCTGTTCCTAAAAGAACTATTTTTAAATCCAGAGATAAAATCTCCTCCCCGACCTTTTCGAAAAGGTCAAAACCTTTCTGATCTGCCAATCTTGAGATTATCCCGAGGACGGGAATATCTTTTTGATTTTTTGGCAAATTAGATTTTTCCAGAAGCTTTATTTTGTTCTTTTCTTTTCCTGAAAGGTCTTCGGGACTATATCTATATGGAATGTATCTATCATTTTCAGGGCTCCATTCGAAATAATCTATGCCATTTAAAATCCCGTACAAATCAGAGCTTCTTGAACCTAAAACCCCTTCCAATCCATATCCGAACTCTGAAGATTTTTGAATCTCTTCTTTATATCTTTGGCTAACTGTGTTTATCACATCAGCATAAACAATACCAGCCTTCATAAAGTTAAGTTTTCCCCAGAACTCAAATGGACTGGTAGGGTAAAAAAGATTTTTAGCTACCCCAATTTTTGCAAATGAATCTTTTGGGAAAATACCCTGATAGGCTATATTATGAACAGAAAATACAGTTGCTGTGCCTTTAAAGAATGGGTCACCTGCATGGGTAGTTTTAAGGTAAGCAGGAATCAGAGCGGACTGCCAATCATTACAATGGATTATATCAGGCGACCAATTCATCTGTTTTAAAATCTCGAGCACACCCTTTGAGAAAAGAATAAACCTTTCATCGTTATCCTTATAGTCTTGCCCTGTTTTCGGGTCCAAATAGAGATTTTTTCTATAAAAAAATGGTCGGTAGTCCAAAAACAGAACTTCTACATTTGAGTTTTTATCTGAAAAACTTTTAACTTTTATTTTTAAATTTTTATCTGCCAATAGGATTTCAGGGATTTTTAAATCCAAATTTTTAAATTCAAATTTTTTTTGTTCAACTATTTTGTAAAAGGGAAGGATGACCTTGACCTCGTGCCCAAGCTTTGCGATCTTCTTTGGCAGAGCACCTGTGACATCTGCTAAGCCACCAGTTTTTGCAAAAGGAAAAACCTCTGGAGAGACAAGTAGTATCCTCATCTTTTTTCTGTTTGCTGTCTACTGTCTACTGCTTACTGTATACTCTCTATACCTCAATCTCTTTTAGATATTTAGCCGCATCCTCAGGGGTGGTCGGATTGATATAGAATCCAGTTCCCCACTCAAACCCTGCTACCCGGGTAAGTTTGGGCATTATCTCTATGTGCCAGTGATATTCCTCTAAGTGATGAGTGTCTATCGGGCTGGTATGGATGAGAAAATTATATGGGGGATTATTTAAAGCTTTGGATAACCTTGTGAGCATCTCTTTTAAAAGCTTTGCCAAAAGAGGAATATCAGCTTTTTTTGTATCCTCAAAATCTGCAATATGACTTTTAGGCAAAACCCATGTCTCAAAAGGAAAGCGGGGTGCAAATGGCTCAATAGCGATAAAGGCATCGTTTTGGATGACCACTCTCACATTTTCAGATATTTCCTGACGGATTATATCGCAGAATATACAGCGCTCCTTGTACTCATAGTATTTATGCGCTCCCTCTAACTCCTCCAATGCCCTTTTAGGCACAATAGGAGTGGCAATAAGCTGTGAATGTGAATGCTCTAAAGAGGCACCTGCAGCCTCCCCCTGATTTTTGAATATGATGATATATCTGAATCGTGGGTCTTTTTTCAAATCCAGAGTCCTTTCCCGATATGCCCACAAAACATCCTCCATCTCCTTATCAGTTAAATCGACCATATTCTTGAAATGGTCCGGGGTTTCGATTATCACCTCATGTGCTCCTATTCCGTCCATCTTATCAAATATTCCTCTGCCCTCTCTGTTTAAGTCTCCTTCGATCTTTAAGGCTGGGTATTTGTTTGAGATAACCCTCAAAGTCCAGCCAGGTTTGTTGGGCTCTGATCCAGGAGGACGAAATGCTAATACTTCAGGTGGGGTGGCAGATTCGTTTCCAGGACAGAAAGGACAAGCTGAATTCTGTCTCTTTTTTTTGGACAAGGTGGAAAAGTCAGTGGGCCTTTTACCCCTCTCAGTGGATATTATTACCCACCTTCCGATAATCGGGTCTTTCCTTAACTCAGGCATAAAACCATCTCCTAAAAATTCTCTTGATCAAAAGTTCGTAGTGTCCGGGTTTATCCCGGACGTTTCTTTTTCGTCGGGCATATTCGAAGTGCGAAGCATTCTTCGAAAATGCTTCGCAAAGCCCGACGCTACTATCTGCTTCTTTTTTATCGGAATTTTTTAAAAATTTCATATAAGTTTCTTTGCATAAAATTCAATATTAATACAAGTTTTTAAGATTTTGTCAATATTTATAATTTTAAATCAAAAAGCCCACTTCTTTCGATTTTGGTCAATTCAAATATTTTTTGAATTAGTTTTTTTTCATTTTGACTCAATTTTTTATCCCTTCTTTGCATAACTACCTCTGCGGTTGACAGAAATTTGTCCAGTTTATACTCCTCAAAACCTTTTTCCCCTCCCCAGAAAAAAGAGGGGACAAACTTATTCTCCAGCATTCCTCCACCATATACGTTTGTCCCAAAACCGATATTTATTCCAGTGCTGAGGAGAGTTCCTATACCTGTTTTCACATGGTCCCCTAAAAAGCAACCCACTTTGAGTATGTTGGTATCTATCATTTTCCCGGCTAAAACGACCTTAACAGATTTATAATTGTTTTTCAAATCCGAGTTAGTTGTCAAAGCTCCTAAGTTCACCCATTCCCCTATATAGGAGTGTCCTAAAAAACCCTCATGATATTTGTTGGAATGGCCTAAAAATATTGAGTTCTCAATCTCCCCACCTATCCTGCACCCAACTCCTATTGAACATCCACCCCTTATTTTCCCTCCAGCTACAAAAGATTTTTGACCGATAAAAGATGGTCCTTCGATCTTAGTATGAGATTGGATAACAACATCTTCCCCAATATATATCGGACCCTTCCTCGCATCCAGAACAACCTGGGCATCAATTTGGCTTTTTTTCCCAATAAAAACTTTCTCCGAATCATAGATTTTCGCCTGAGTATCGACTTGGCTGTTTTTGAACATACCTTTGAAATCGAGATTGTGTTTTAATATTTCAAAATCTTTTCTTATCTCAGAGGAGTTCTCTGCAACCAATTCCCATAAGAAATTCACCAGCTTCAGCTTTACATCCGCAGAGTTTATTTTATTTTTTATCGACTCGATGTTTTTTCCCTCATATAAAGCAAAAACCTCATTTTTAATCTTTCTAAAGTCAGAGCCTGAGATTGAAAATCCCAAAAGCTCATCTTCGCATAACCATAGCCTTTCCTTTTCTGAAAAAGTGAGTTTTTTGGGCAAATCATCTTGAGCTAAAATCCTTCCATTCAAAAATAAAAGCTGGTCTTTCTCTTTTATTTCTAAATCATTTACTTTAAAGTGAGTCATATCTTTTAAAACATCTGAGATATAATCTCTACACAAAAGGATGGTTTCTGAAGAAGGATAAAGAGATAAAAATTTTTCCCTTAATAAAAAAATTCCACATAAAAGCTCATAAACTGGGCGGTTATAAGTTAAAGGATAGAAATTTTCGAATTTGTCATCTTCAAAAATAAAAAGTTTTTTTGCCACAGTCTCTCCTTTTGCTTTTTTGTCTCAAATCTGCCTACTGCCTACTTTTTTACTGTTATATTTTACATCGACCTCAATCTCCTTATTCTTTCTTCTGCAGGTGGATGGGTGGAGAAAAGGTCATTTAACTTGCTTCTGTGTTCCAAAAGTGGATTAACAATGTAAAGATGCGCAGTAGCCTTATTAGCAACCTCCAAAGGCTCTCTGTCTTTAGAGATCTTCTCCAAGGCAGAGGCTAATCCTTCTGGATAGCGGGTTAAAAGAGATCCATTAGCATCAGCTAAGTATTCCCTTTGCCTGGAGATGGCAAATCTGAGTAGTTGGGCTATCAAGGGAGCTAAAATAGCAAAAATCAAAGCAACAAGAAGGATAATTGCACCTCCTCTTCCAGATACTTTTTTTGTCCTTCTGCTTCTGTAAAAGAAACTTCTACGCATCCAGTCAGATAAAAGCACAACAGTTCCGACTAAAACCACCACTAAAGTAGCATATCTTATATCATAGTTTTTGATATGTGAGAGTTCATGGGCTATCACCCCTTCCAATTCCAATCGGTTAAGCTTTGAAAGAAGCCCGGTGGTAACAGCAATTGATGAGTTTTTAGGGTCTTTTCCAGTGGCAAAAGCATTGGGTGCGGAATCCTCTATAATATAAGTTTTAGGAGCAGGGATGCCCGCTGCTATTGCTATCCCTTCCACTACATTTGCTAAATATGGATTCTTTTTTCTATCCACAGGTTTAGCACGGCTTATTGCCAAGACCATCTTATCCCCAAAAAAGAAAGTGCTTACAGATAAAAACAAAGCTATTGCGAAAGCAAAAAATACAAAAATATTACCAGCACCAGAGGTCTCCCCGAAAATCCAGCCCAGAAAACCAATAAAAACTATGAATAGAAATAAAATTAAAAAGCTTTTTCTTTTATTAGCAGTAATCTGTTCATACATAAAAACAAAATGAAAAAACTACTTGAAATCGACTCTGGGAGCTTCTCTTTTCTCCGGTTCCTCGATCTCAAAATAATCTTTAAGGCTAAATCCAAAAAGATTTGCGACAATGTTAGAGGGAAAAAGTTGCTGAGTCCGATTAAAATTCATCACCGTATCGTTATAGAACTGTCGGGCATAGGCTATTTTACTTTCGATACCTGATAATTCCTCTTGAAGCAGAAGGAAGTTCTGATTGGCTTTGAGCTCAGGGTAGTTCTCCACAACAGCGAAAAGCGATTTTAAAGCGTTAGTGAGCATATTGGTGGCATCAGCTTTTTCCTTTACTGTTCCCGCCTGAGTCACAGAAGCCCTTGCCTTGGTTACATTTTCAAAAACTTCTCTCTCGTGTTTCGCATAGCCCTTCACCGTCTCAACTAAATTGGGAATTAAATCAGCCCTTTTCAAAAGTTGAACATCGATCTGATACCAGGCATTTTCAGACTGGTTGCGAAGATTTACCAAACGGTTGTAGATAAAAATCCCCCCTAAAAAAATCAAAACTAAGATAGTTAAAATTATTATTCCCATTTTTCCTCCAATGTTTAAGGTCAAGGGTCAGGGGTCAAGTAGCAAGGGGCAAGGGTCAAGAGAGAGATCTGACTAAACCCCTTAATAGTCGACCAACTTCAGATCTTAAATTGTTAATTTGATCATATTCCCTCTCGGTTATATAGGATAAATCTTTGACAAGCAAAATATAAGTCTCAAGTTCTCCAAGTGATCCTCTTGCAATGCTTAGAAATTGTAAATATTCTTTTCTATGTTGCCTTTCGTATCCTTCAGCAATATTTGCAGGTATGGAGATAGCTGCTTTTTGAATTTGCGATTTTAAAACAAACTCATCCGATTTTGGGAATTTCTTAGCTATTCTATAAATATTGAGTGTTAATTCGTAAGCCTTCTGCCATACAATTAAGCTCTTAAAACTCATCTTTTTAACCCTTGCCCCTTGCCCCTCAATCCTTGCCCCTCTCAATTCCGACTCAACTCCTTTTTAAAACTTTCCAGCTTCTTTTTCAGCCTTTTATCGGACAGAGCGAGAATCTGGCAGGCTAAAATAGCTGAGTTTTTTGCTCCTGATTTACCTAAGGCTAAAGTTGCTACCGGAACTCCTTTTGGCATCTGGAGCATCGAAAGAAGGGAGTCTATCCCTTTAAAAGCTGAATTTGGCACAGGGACACCTATGACTGGAAGATTTGTCCAGGAGGCGACTACTCCAGGAAGATGAGCGGACATTCCAGCAACACAAATTATGACCTTAATCCCCTTTTTCTCAGCTTCAAAAGCTAAGTTTTTTGTCCTCTCAGGATTTCTATGAGCAGATGAAACCTCTGTCTTAAAAGGGATATTAAATTTTTTCAAAAGATTTTCTGTTTCCGAGACTATTTCTAAATCTGATTTACTCCCGATTATTACCAAAACCTTTTCTTTTTTCATTTTAAAAATATCTTCCTTTTACCTTCATCCCTTTTCTACTAATATCTCTTCGAAACTGCATTCCATCAAATCTTATTCTATCCACAGCCAAGTAAGCTTTTGATCCAGCCTTTTCCAGAGAGCTGTCCACTCCGGTCACCCCTAAAACTCTACCGCCGTCGGTTTTAAACTTTCCATTTTCGAGTTTTGTTCCAGCATGAAATATTAAAGCATCATTTTCAACTTTGGCTAATCCAAAAATCTCTTTACCTTTCTCATATTTCCCGGGGTAGCCTGCTGATGCTAAGATCACACATACTGCGAAGGCATCTTTCCATTTGACACTTTCTAATTCCAACTCCCCTTCAATCACAGAAAAAAGTATCTCTACTAAATCGTTTTTCAGAAGAGGTAAGACCACCTGTGTCTCAGGGTCTCCAAACCTGCAGTTGAACTCCATAACCTTTGGTCCAATTTCAGTAAGCATCAGTCCAGCATAAAGTATCCCTTTGAAAATTCTTCCCTCCCTTTCCAAACCAAAAATAGTGGGCTCAAGGACCTCATCGTAAATTTTTTTCATCAATCTCTCATCTACAAAATGGGTCGGGGCATAAGCTCCCATCCCTCCGGTATTGGGACCTGCGTCTCCATCATATATCCTTTTATGGTCCTGGGAAGGAAACATTGGTATTATAGTCTTTCCATCGGTGAAAGCCATTATAGTTACCTCTTCACCTTCAAGAAAATCCTCAACAATTATTCTTGAGCCTGCTTCTTTAAATATTTTTTCAACCATTGTTTTTCTAATAGCGTCTTCAGCTTGCGAGAAATTCTCTACTGGTATACATCCCTTGCCACCAGCTAAGCCATCAGCTTTAACAACTAATGGGAAAGGTGCTTCGCTTAAAAAATCGAGTGCTTTATCTTTATCATCAAAGATCTTAAAACTGGCAGTAGGAATGTGATATTTTTTCATAAACTCTTTGGCGAAGGCTTTGCTTCCCTCGATCTCAGCTGCTTTTTTCGATGGGCCAAAAATTTTCAACCCCCTTTTTACGAATTCGTCCACTATTCCTAAGGTTAAAGGAAGCTCAGGACCAACAACGGTTAGATCCAGAGATTTTCTTTGTGCGAAATCGGCTAATCCCTTCAAATCATCTAACTTTATATCGACACATTCTCCTAATTGCGAAATCCCCGCATTTCCAGGAGCAGAATAGATTTTTTTTACCATCTTAGATTGATGGAGTTTCCACACCAAGGCGTGTTCTCTACCCCCTGCTCCGACTACTAATACTTTCATATCTTTTCTCTCCTCTATTTTTTAAATGCTTTCAAAATAAAGCAAAACCAAAAAAAAATGCAAGTATTTTTGTTGACAAAGAGGATTTAACTTTTAATATAGGAAAATAAAGAAAATTATGTTGCTTTCAACTAAATATTTAGCTCAGGTGGGAATCATAGCTTCTTTATATGCAGTGATAACCATAATCTTTGCTCCGATTAGCTACGGACCAGTGCAAGTTAGAATATCTGAGGCTTTGACTGTTCTCCCCTTTGTTACCCCCTCAGCTATTTTGGGGCTTTTTTTCGGGTGTGTAGTGGCAAACATATATGGTGGCCTGGGATTACCTGATATAGTAGGAGGAAGTCTTTTAACACTTCTGGCTGCAATTTTTACCTATCTTTTATCCAAGACCAAAAAGCCAATTTTAGCCCCTTTGCCTCCTGTAGTTGTAAATGCCTTGGGTGTTAGTCTTTATTTACACATATTATTTAATCTTCCGTATCTTTTGACTGTTATCTATATCGCCTTCGGTGAGTTTTTAGCCTGTTATGTTCTAGGATACCCTTTGCTCAAGCTGATTTTATCGAGGGAGAAACTTCTGAACCTGATAAGATTTTGATTGAAAAAGAATGCTTTATATATTTGATTTAAGCATCTTTGAAGGAGATACGAAATGCAATTTTATGAGAGTATACTTCAGCTGATCGGTAACACTCCCCTGCTTAAGTTGAACAAAGTGGTTGAAAAAGATTGCGCCACTATCTTGGCTAAGCTGGAATACTTAAACCCTATGGGAAGTGTCAAGGAGAGGATGGCTTTATATATAATAGAGGATGCTGAGAGAAGGGGGCTTTTAAAGCCAGGGGGAACGATCGTGGATAACACTTCCGGAAATGCTGGGATAGGAGCTGCTTTGATTGCAGCGATGAAAGGGTATAAAGCTATATTTGCTATCTCAGATAAGATGAGCCAGGAAAAAATTGATCTTTTGAAAGCTTTGGGCGCAGAGGTGGTGGTTACCCCTGCAGATGTCCCACCGGACCATCCGGAAAGCTGTATTATGCAGGCTAAGAAAATCGCAAAAGAGATTCCCAATAGCTTTCATTTAAACCAATATCACAATCAAAAAAACATCGAGGCTCATTATAAAGCTACTGGTCCTGAGATCTGGAAGCAAACTGATGGTAAGCTGGATTGTTTTGTAGCGGGAATAGGGACCGGAGGAACTCTTTCTGGAGCTGGGAAATACCTTAAAGAGAAAAATCCAAAAATAAAGATTGTCGCAGTAGACCCTGTTGGTTCGATCTTCACTGAGTATATCCAAAAGGGAACAGTTACAGAGCCTCAACTCTATAAATTGGAGGGAATCGGAACTGATGTTGTTACCCAGGCTCTTGACAAAAGTGTGATAGATGAGGTTATTCAAGTCTCTGACAAGGAAGCGTTTTTGATGACCAGGAGACTTTGTCTTGAGGAAGGTCTTTATGTCGGAGGCTCATCCGGAGCTTGTATTGTTGCTTCTTTAAAAGTAGCTAAAGAGCTTGGGGAAGGTAAACTTTTGGTTACTATCATGGCTGATACAGGCTCCCGTTATCTGAGTAAAATATATTCTGATTCTTGGATGAGAAAAAATGGTTTTTTAGATGAGGATGAAAAGAATTAATCTTTTTTCTTTGTCGATATTTTGTATAACTTTTTTTTGTCCTTCAAATTTTTTTAATTCAGTTAAATGAATTTCGATCTTTCCTTAGAATTAAAGAAGTGAAATATGAGTAATTTCAAGGTTATAACTTAGATTTTGGGAAGTTCTGTTAATAATTAATCAAATTATCGAAGTCGGGCATTGAAATATCTGGCTTTTTCGCAAGAAAATGGTGATGGGCCAAGAAGAATCTCCTTTTAAGTTTTCAAAAAAAGGTTTATCCCTTCTATCCAACTAAAATTGTTATGTAGTCGTAGTAATTTAAAATTCAAGAACTTTTAAAACTTGCTGAAAAAAGAGAAGCTTTATGCCAAAGGACTTATTGAAAGTTGGATTTTTGATTGTCGCTTTTCTCTTTTTGTTATCTTCTGCCTATTCGGAAACTAAAAAATCCCCTCAGCCGAAAATTGAGATCCCTGAAAACACTTGGGATTTCGGATATATTCCAGAGAATGAGGTTGTGACACATACTTTCATTATCAGAAATGTGGGGGATGATTCTCTTTTCATAACCAAAGTCAGGACCACCTGTTGCTGTAGTCATGCACCTCTTTTAAGATCGAGGTTAGGACCCAAAGAAAAAGCAGAGATAGAGGTTAGCCTCAACTCGCGAAGGTTAAAAGAAGATGTGCAAAAAGCCATATATATAAGTTCCAACGACACTATGGCTCGATTTTCCAGTATTTTCATTGGTGCAAAAGTGGGAACTCAAAATGAAATGGTTGAGCTATTTCCAGATAAAGTCTGGTTTAAAGAGGGTGAAAAAAATAAAACTTTGTGGGTGAAAAATATCTCTGATTCTTTTATTCAAATCTCGGTGCCGGGATCCCCTAAATCACCTGTTGATTTCAAAATAGATAAGATGAACCTAAACCCTTTTGATAGCACCCGGATAAGTTTTAATATAAAAGAAGATAAATTTTTTAGACCATTTAAAACCAGCCTGACCCTTGATTTTTCAGGAGCAAAAAAGATCAGATGCACCATCCCGATCAGAACCATCGGAGATAAATAGTAGATTCTATGTCTTCACGACCATCCCCTAAAAAGATTTTATATGGCTCATTTTACTTAGTCATTTTGGGAGTGTCCTTGGGGATTTTGTATAATAGTTTCTTTTCAAAAAAAATCCCCTTAATCGGCTCCTGGGACAATAAGATTGTTTCTGACAGCATCTCTGTTCCAAACTCATATGACCCGCCCTCTGACCCTCCGGCTATTTCGTTAAGCCAGGCGCAATCTCTTTTTCAAAAAGAGGGGATTTTATTTATTGACTCAAGGTTAAAAGAGGATTTCAATTCAGGTCATATTCCTAATTCCTTGAGCTTACCTTACGAGGAGTTTGAAGACTATTTCCTTTCAGTAAAAGAAAAACTTTTATCTTACAAGCAGTTGGTTATCTATTGCGATGGAACAGAATGTGAGACCAGCCTCTATTTAGCTCGGATTTTGCAAGATGAGGGATACGAAAATATAAAAGTTTTTTTCGGTGGGATTTTGGACTGGAAAAAGGCTGGATTGCCGGTGGAAAAAAGTTAAGTTTATGCTAAGGCAAATTTTTACAGATAATTACACAGTATTATTGTTCCGAATAATATTGGGAACTACATTTGTCTATGCGAGCCTGGATAAGATAGCTCATCCAGACCAGTTTGCCCATATAGTTCATAATTACAAAATTCTTCCATCTTTTTTAATCAACTTACTTGCATTATCCTTACCCTGGATTGAGCTTTTCTGTGGACTTTTTTTGATCGGAGGAATCTTTATCGAATCGAGCGCTCTGGTTTTAAGCTTTTTGCTAATTCTTTTTGCATTAGGTATCTCCTATAATGTTTTTATCAGAGGAGTAGATATTAACTGCGGGTGTTTCACCACCTCACTTTCAGCAAAAAAACAGGGAGCAGAACTTTTAATCCATGATTTGATTCTTTTTGGGTTAGGTCTTCACATACTTTTTTTCAACAGAGCTTACTTCACCCTGCCAAATCTTTACCATAGACTTTTTAGAAAAATTTAAGTCTTTAAACTCTCCTCGCTCAATTTATCTTTCAATTCGGGATGAACAAATATACCATCTTTTCTTATCAGTTGATCATCAAAATAGATCTCGCCACCTCCATACTCTTCTGTCTGAATTAGAACTAAATCAAGATGGATTGCGGATTTGTTTCCATTATCCGCCTCATCATAACAGGAACCCGGGGTTAAATGAATACTTCCGAAGATCTTTTCATCGAAAAGTATATCTTTTAAAGGCTTTTTTATATAGGGATTTAAACCAATTGCAAATTCCCCTGTATATCTTGCACCTTCATCTGTGTTGAATAAAGCTTCCAATTTTTCATTATTGGCTAATGAAAAGGATTTAACTATCTTGCCATCTTTAAATTCAAGCCTGACTCCTTCATAGTTTACTCCCTGATAAATTGCAGGAGCATTAAAGCTTATATATCCATTAACAGAGCCTCTTGCCGGAGCGGTGTAAACCTCTCCATCCGGCACATTCCTTTTTCCATCACATTTGACCGCAGGTATTCCCTTTATCGAAAAACTGATATCGGTATCCTTTGCAACTATTCTCACTTTATCGGTTTTTTCCATTAGCTTAACTAAAGAATTCATTGAATTTGACATCTTTGAGTAATCTAAGTTGCATACATCATAGAAAAAGTCCTCGAATTTCTCCTGAGAGGTCTGAGCCAGCTGAGCCATTGAATTAGATGGATACCTTAGAACACACCATCTTTTATACTTTATCCTCTCATCTATATGAACAGGTTTATAAAAATGCCTTTGATACCACCTCATTTTCTGTTGGGGCACATCTGCTAAATCAAAAAAGTTATCACTCCCTCTGAGAATAATATAGGCATCAACTGCCTTCATTATCATTAGGTGAAACTCCCCGAATTCCCTCATCTGCTCCTCTGAAGAGTTAAGTATCCATTTTCTTAGGATGCTATCGTCATTGTAAAACCAGAATGGAATTGCTTCCCTTTTAGCTGTTTGGGTCACCAGCTCCTTAGCTAAATTTAGAGTCTCTTTTCCCTTAACCTCTATGTAAAGCTTTTCACCTTTTTTTAAATCGAGGGAATAGTCGACTAAATTTTTTGCCAATGAAGTTAATCTTTCATCTCTCATTTTCAATCCTTTTTTAAAAATTTTTTCTAATCAATTCTTTTTCCTTTAAGGATTCCCTTATCAGTGATTATTGAGGTAACCAGTTCAGCAGGGGTAACATCGAATGCTGGAGAAAATACATCGGTTGTTTCAGGAGCTGTCTTTTTACCCCCCCAATTGATCACTTCCTCCTTTGATCTTAGTTCGATTTTAATCTCTTCTCCTGATTCTACTGAGTTATCCAGTGTGGAGGAAGGGGCTGCAACATAAAAAGGGATTTTATGATATTTAGCCAAAACCGCCAAGTTATAGGTTCCGATCTTATTGGCAAGATCTTTGTTTTTTGCAATTCGGTCTGCACCCACGATAACGCAGTCAATAAGTTTTTTTTTCATCAGCCATGCAGAGGTGATGTCGCAGATTAAAGTATGAGCTATTCCTTGCTGTTTAAGTTCCCAGGTGGTTAACCTTGCTCCTTGAAGCACCGGGCGGGTTTCATCCACAAACACCTTTATTTTTTTCCCCTGAGCACAGGCTGTGAATATTATCCCCAAGGCCGTTCCAATTCCTCCGGTTGCTAAAGCTCCTGCATTGCAATGGGTTAAAACAGTGTCATTATCTTTTAAAAACTCAGCTCCATATTGACCGATTTTTTCGCACATCTTTTTATCCTCATGATGAATCTTTTTTGCCTCATTTAACAAAGTTTGATTTATCTTTTCAAAAGATTTCTCAAGATTATCTTTAGCCACCTTCTCCATTCTTTGCAAAGCCCAGAAAAGATTTACCGCGGTGGGACGGGTGTTTTTTAAAGTTTCAATAACCAGCTCTAAATTTTTTTGATATTGGTCTTTATCCTTAAAGTCTATCTTTTGCATTCCTAAGACGACCCCATAAGCAGAGGCGATACCGATAGCAGGTGCACCTCTTATTTTTAGTTCCTTTATTGCAAAAGCTACCTCGTTATAGTCTTGGCAGTCAAAATAAAAAGTCTGTTCAGGGAGTTTGGTTTGATCTAACAGTCTTAACTTATTTTTTTTCCATTCCAAGGTTTTGAAATTTAACTTGATCTCCATTTTTAGTCTCCTATTATCTGGACCAAGACCTTCCTTTCTCGCGATCTGGTGTCGAAATCGATTAGAACAATCTGCTGCCAGGTTCCTAAGACAAGCTCTGAGTTAACAAAGGGGACCACAAAGGAGGTTTTTAAAAGAGCTGATCTCACATGAGCATGCCCGTTATAATCGCCCCAGGTCTGGTGGTGTGCGTATTCGATATTCTGCGGCGCTACTCGCTCAAAGGCTTCTGGTAAGTCTTTTAAAAGACCTGGCTCATATTCAATTGTGGTTACTCCTGCAGTTGAACCAGGAACAAATACACAGGCGATTCCATTTTTTATCTTAGCATCCTTTACTGTTTTCCCCACTTTTTTTGTAATATCCAGAATATCCGCATTACCTTTGGTTTTAATCTCAAAAAATTTTGTTTCAACTCCCATATTAAGATCACCTTCTTTCTAGCTATTTTTTTAATTGGTTATATTAAAAGAAAAGGTAAGAAAGTCAAGCTAAATAATAAATTTGGCTCTACTCAAATCTCTTAAACTTCATAATTATACCTTCTCCTTATGGCGAGATATTTATTCAATTCATCTCAGTTTGTGTAAAAACTCTATTTTGGTAGCCTGCGAATTAAAATTGAATTTCAATTACTTACGCCCATATGGGCGGCTACCACTTTAAAACGTGGTTTTCACATAGCCTGACGTTGAGGGCAATGTGGGTCTACGTCCAATTTCTTTAGGCTTAGCAGGGGTTTTAGCTGAATTGATTTCGGTCCAATGGGTGATCTTTTTCAGCGGGATTTTAGTCACTTTAGGTGGTTTAGGAGGATTTTTTGTGAAAGGGATTAGAAAAATGTAGTTTTTTTGACATCCGTTCAATCGTTTTGTTTTTATAGCCTTTAAGCTAAATTTAAAATAAATTTCAGTTTTGAGTTGACTTTTAGGAATTATTTTTTATTTTATACACCCGAAAAAAGTAGTTGAGGAGAAAAGATGAGAAGAGGAAAGACTTGGGTTGTTTTTTTAATTTTATTTTTGGTCATAGTCTCCTTATTCTATCTTTATCCGAGTATCAAGTATTACTCTCTTTCAGATGAAGAGAAAGATGAGCTTAAATCCGAGGATCCTCAGGAGCTTGTGAACCTCGAGAAAAAAGCGATAAAGTTAGGTCTTGATCTGAAAGGTGGAATGCACGTGGTGTTGCAGGTGGATAAGTCGAAGCTTTCACCTGCGGAGTCAAAGGATGCTGTGGATAGAGCTTTGGAGATAATACGGAATCGTGTGGATCAGTTCGGTGTGACTGAGCCTGTAATTCAGAAGCAGGGTAAGGACAGGTTAATAGTGGAATTGCCCGGGTTGGAGGATGTGGATAGAGCTCAGGATTTGATCGGAAAAACTGCTCAGTTAGAATTCAAACTCCTCCCCAGTCCAGAGGTCACAACAGAACTTATAGTCCAGATAGACAAACTCTTATCTGGAAAAACAGAGAAAGAGACGCCTGAGGAAGAAATTAAGGAAAAAAAGGAAGAAAAAAAAGAGAAGCCTGAAAAGAAAGTTGAGGATATTTTTGCAACAGATGTTGATACAACAGAAGATATTTTTGAGGAAACTTATGAAGAGGAGGAAGAATTTTTCTCTGAACGGCAGTTTTCCTCTCTTCTGGAGCCCTCGAGGTCTTTTTTCTTCTATGTTCCAATGGAATACAAGCTTAAAGTGGACCAGATACTGGATAAACCGGGGGTCAAAAAAATTATTCCCTCTGATCTTGAGTTTGCCTGGGCAACCAAGACCGAATGGTTAAGGGGTATCGAATATCAGAAACTTTATCTTTTAAAAAAGAAAGTTGAGTTCTCAGGCAAATATCTCACCGATGCAGAGCCAAGATATGATCAGTTTCGCAAGCCCGAGGTGAATTTCAAATTGACCAAAAGGGGAGGGAGAAAATTCGCTCTGTTGACTGGCGCTAATATCAAAAAGCCCTTGGCTATAACTCTGGATGGAAGGGTTGAGTCAGCTCCTATAATTCAATCCAAGATAAGAGATCAAGGAGTAATAACTATGGGCACCGGAAGCACCTATGAGAATGCAAGAGATTTATCCATAGTTTTAAGGGCTGGCGCTCTGCCTGCTCCGGTTAAGATTATCGAGAACAGAGTAATAGGACCATCTTTGGGAAAGGATTCTATCAGAAAAGGTATTATGTCAGCACTAATTGGGTTCAGCATTGTTTTGATCTTTATGTTTATTTATTATCGGCTCTCCGGTCTTATTGCTGATTTTGCTTTGTTTTTTAATTTATTTTTTGTCATTGCGGCTATGGCGGCATTACGAGCCACTTTAACAATGCCTGGAATAGCTGGTCTTATCCTGATTATTGGAATGTCGGTTGATGCTAATGTCTTGATATTCGAAAGGATAAGGGAGGAGCTAAGAACAGGGAAAACTGTAAGGGCATCCATCGATGCAGGTTACAGAAGAGCTCTTTTAACAATCGTCGATTCACACGTCACCACTTTGATAACAGCATTGGTTCTGTTCCAGTTTGGAACTGGTCCGATCAAAGGATTTGCTGTATCTTTGAGTTTGGGTGTGGTGATAAGCCTTTTCACTGCGGTGGTCATCACCAAGTCGATTTTCGACATAAGAAAACAGTATAAGAGTTTAAGTATTTGAGGATAAAAAAAAATGATGCAGATATTGCCAAAAACCAACATAGATTTCGTTGGGAGAAGAAAATATGGATTTACCATCTCGGCTGTTCTGATTGTATTTGGAATTTTAGCTTTTGTTATGATTTTTTTAGGAAGAGCAAATTTGGGGATAGATTTTGCTGGTGGGACTATGATTCAGGGTAACTTTGAAAAACCTATAAAGGTGGGGGAGATAAGGAAAGCATTAAAAGAGATAGGTTATGGTGATGCGGAGATAAAGGAGCTTAAAAGGGAGAGGCCTAACTCCTTTTTGATAAGGGTAAAAGCTTCTGTGGAGGAGATAACTACAGTGGGTGAGAATATTTTGGCGAAGCTTAAAAGCACCTTTCCTGATAATCCTTTTCATAAGGATTCAATGGATGAGGTTGGCCCAGTGGTGGGGAAAATACTCCAGCGTCAGGCAAGGCTGGCGGTTATCCTTGCTTTTGTGGGGATATTAATCTACATCTGGATAAGATTCGATTTCAGGTTTGGTGTTGCTGCCACAGTTACAACTTTCCACGATGTTTTGGTTGTCTTAGGTCTTATGTTTATTTTTCAGAAGGAGATAACCCTTCTGGTGGTAACAGCGCTTTTGACCTTAGCTGGATATTCTTTGACTGATACCGTTGTTGTTTTTGACAGAATCAGAGAAAATCTGAGGTTGTTTAGAAAAAAGGGCGATTTTCCATCTATCATAAATGCGAGCATCAATGAGGTTTTGAGCAGAACCGTGATAACGTCCACCACTACACTCCTTGTTGTTTTAACCTTGTTTATATTAGGGGGGGAGGTTATTCACGATTTTGCTTTCGCTTTGATTTTGGGAATAATTGTTGGAACATATTCCTCTGTTTTCGTAGCTTCTCCGATTATTGTGGAGTGGGAGAAAAAATCACCTAAGAGGTTTAAATAGATTTTCTTAAAGATTTCCCAACAGATTGAACGGATTAAACAGATTTATGTGCTGTCAGGAGGTAACTCCTGACAGCACGTGCAAAGATTTCCAACAGATTTCCCAACAGATTAAACAGATTAAACAGATTAGGGAGCTGTAACTCAATCCTTCCCTGGCCGGGCAGGCAGGATTGAGTTTTTTCAAGGCTTGTGCCAAAAGTTGCGCTAATCTATTATTATCTTATCTCTTGATGTTCACACATTTTTTCAAATCTTGTTGACTTTTAATCATAACGGGTTAATTTTAGATTATAGACAAATAAGATTTTGAGGTTTTTTGTATATTTTATTAGATGAAGCTTTTTTCTTTTTACATACTGGTCTTTTTTATTTTCTTTTCTAATATTTTTGCTCAGGAAAAGAAGGGTTTTTCCGGGTCTGAAAAGAATGAAGACCCAACTTCTTTTACCATTGCAAGGTTAAAATATGGTGGGGGTGGGGATTGGTATTGGGGAAGGTCTGCTATTCCCAATATGCTCGATTTTTTGAAGAAAAACACTAATATTCCTGTAGGAGAAGAAGTCTGGGTGAGTATTATGGATAAGGAGCTTTTTGAATATCCATTTCTTTTTATCACCGGTCACGGTAATATATTTTTCTCAGACCAGGAGGTAAAAAGATTAAAAAATTATTTGACCCATGGAGGATTTTTATTTGTCAACGATTCCTATGGGCTGGACAAGGCTTTCCGAAGGGAGATAAAGAAGGTTTTCCCTGATAAGGATTTAATTGAGCTTCCTTCTACTTATGGGATATATCATTGTTTTTATGGTTTTCCAAAGGGTTTACCCAAAATTCACAAGCACGATGGAAAATCGCCCCAGGGATTTGGTATATTTTATGAGGAAAGGTTGGTTGTATTTTACGTATATGAGTCAGACATCTCAGATGGCTGGGAGGACCCGGAGGTCCACCACGACCCTCCGGAAAAAAGGGAGATGGCTTTGAAGATGGGGGTGAATATAATAACTTGGGTGTTGACAAATTAAGGAAAACAAAGGACAATAAGAAAAAGAGAAAACTTTCCGAAAGAAAAAACAAAATATGTTAGATAATAAGCGAAAAAGTAATGTCCGTTCGTCGAGGATGTTATCCCTGGCTGGGCTAGCATCTTCGACAAAATTCTAACTGCTTGGCGGATGATAACATCCGCCAAGAACGAGAGGATAAATTGTAATTGAAAGAGGAGGCTAAAAATGTTAGACCGTGCTGTTGTTGAGGAGTTTCTTGAAGAAAAATTTAAAGAAGATGAAATGAAAGTTCCTCAAGATATTAAAATGACCGATCTGGTTGAAACATTCTGTTTATATATTGAAGATGACTATTACCAATGGCTGAAAGATAACTTTAAAAGCTTTTTTGAGAGTTTAGACTGGGATTGGATTCGAGGGAGAATTGGACATTATAAAAAAGAATATAATTTCTAAAATAGTTAATTAAAATTGAAGAAACCATGAACAATACTTCAAGCTACTATAACATCATAGAACGATTAGAAGACTTAAAGAGCTATTACACCAAAAACCGTCTTCTTTTCGGCATCCTTCTGCTTTTAACCTCTGTTTTCGCCTTAGGAATTTCCGCTTTTTTCTTAAGCTCGGTTTTTGTTCTGCCAACTTTTATCAGGATTATTTATTTAGGGCTTTTCTTTCTTTTTGTATCTGTTCTGGTCTCTTATTTTTTGCTAAGAGTTTTGATTTATAAGCCCTCTCTGGAGAGCCTGGCTTTAAAAGTTGAAAAAAAGTATCCCCAGCTCAAAAATAGATTGATCGCCTCTTTACAGCTTTTCGATAAATTGAAAAAGAATCCTTTTGGATACTCAACTGATATGATCGAGGCTTTATTGAAACAGGCAGATGAAATTTCATCCAGACTCGACTTCAAAAAAGTTGTTGATAAAAACCCTTTAAAGAAGGTCTCTAAGATCACAGTTGGCTTGGTCTTAATTTTTATAATGTTTGCTTTTGTCTTTCCCGGCTCCTTTAACTTCTGTTTTTATGTTTTCTCACACCCTTTAACTGAGATAGAGATTCCTCAGAAATTCAATTTTATTGTCTTTCCCGGTGATTTGGTTGTCTCTAAATTTTCTGATGTCAAAATAAAGATAAAAACAGAGGGAGAAAAAAAGCCTGAAAAAATAAAACTTATCTGGAGAAATGAGGGGGGGAGCTGGAATAAAGAAGATTTGAGGGTCAAGGGACAAGGGTCAAGGGTCAAGGGTCAAGGGTCAAGGGTCAAGGGGCAAGGGGCAAGGGGCAAGATGCAAGATGCAAGGGGCAAGATGCAAGGGGCAAGGGGCAAGATGCAAGATGAAAGAAACAAAGATTATGATTTTAGTTATACTTTTAAGGAGGTGAAAAGGAGTTTTTACTATTATGTTAAAGCTGAGGATATAAAATCTCAGGAATATAGAATCACAGTAGTTGATAAGCCAAGAGTGATCGGGTTAAAACTTTTATTTGACTATCCATCCTATACCGGTCTTCAGGATGTTGTCTTGGATGAAAACGATGGGAATATCACAGCAATCTTCGGAACAAAAGTTAAAATAGAAGCTAAGGCTAACAAAAAATTAGATAAAGCCAAATTGGTTTTCAAAGATTTTTCAAAGAAAATGGAGGTGAAAAAGAACAAGGCTATAAGTGAGATACTGATTAAAAAGGATAACACCTATCACATAGAGCTTCAGGACAGCTCAGGATATAAAAATGAGGACCCAATAGAGTATCAGATAATCTCAATACCAGATGAGTATCCACAAATCAAGATAATTGAGCCTGCCCAGGACCAGGATTTAAACGAGAGGATGGAGCTTTATTTAGTGTTAAGGATCGCAGATGATTATGGATTTTCATCCTTGAATTTAGTTTATCAGATTATATCCGGGGGAGTTGAAGGGAAAGAAAAAACCTTGGAGATACCACTCGATAAGATAAAAGGTAAAGAGGCAGAAGTTGGGTATTTGTGGGATTTAGATCGGATGGGTCTTGTTCCAGAGGATGTGGTGAAATACCGGGTGGATGTATATGATAACGATGAAGTCTCAGGTCCCAAAAAATCATCCTCAAAAACATTCAGAGTTCGTCTTCCATCTTTAGCGGAGATACTTAAAGATTTGGATCGAAAAAGAGAAGAGCAGATTTTGGATATGGAGAAAGTTTTCGAACAGGAGAAAGAGCTTCAAGAAAAATTAAAAGATTTTTCAAAAAAGATGCTTAAGGATATAGATGTTGATTGGGCAAAGAAAAAACAGATGGAAGAGTTTTTAAAAACTCAAGAAAAGATACAGGAAAAATTAAAAGAGCTTTCAGAAAGTATCGACCAGACCGGGATTGAGTTAGAAGAGAACAAACTTGCAACTCTGGAGCTTTTTGAGAAGATGCAGGAGTTAAAAAAACTTTTAGATGAGATAGCCACACCTGAGCTCAAAGAGGCGATGAGAAAACTTCAAGAGGCACTGGACCAGCTCGACCCGGAAAAGGTGAAAGAAGCATTAGCTAAAATGGAGTTCTCCTTGGAGGAGATGATAAAAAAGCTCGATAGAACCATCTCCCTTTTAAAAAGGTTAAAAGCAGAACAGAAGCTTGAAAATCTTATAGAATGGGCAAAAAGACTATCACAAAAACAAAAAGAGATAGGTCAGAATGTGGGCACCTGCGACAAAAAAGGGTTAAAAGAGCTCTCCTTTGAGGAATCAGAGCTTTTAGAGGAGCTAAACGAGTTGGAAGATGAGTTAAAAGATTGGGGAGAGCTAACAAAAGAACTTGAACCTGATCTGGAAAAAGAGATTGATGAACTTTTGTCCTTTGTAGGTGAATGTGGTGTGAAGAAAGATATGGGGGATTTAGAATCTTCGCTTTTTAAAGGTGAGAAGCAAAAAGCTTTAGAATCAAGTGGTGTGTGTGAATCAAAGCTTTCTCAGCTAATCGGTCAGATGAAATTGTTTAAAGCGCTTTTGCAGAAGTCCCAGATGGCAGATATTTTAAACCAGATGAGAAGAACACTTTTCGACCTTTTTTATCTATCAGATAAACAGGAAAGCCTTTTTAACCAGACCTCAACTTATGAGAATAGAGATTTTGCTTTAAGAGGTCTGGCTAAGGATGAACAAGATCTGAAATCAGGTGCATTAAGGGTTGAAAATGATTTAGAGGAGCTTTCCAAGAAAACTTATTTTATAAGTTCGGATATACGAAGGCAGATGAGTTTAGCTTTAGCCTCAATGGATGCTGCAGTGAAAAGATTAGATGAGATAAACAAAGATGCTGCGGTTTTCTCACAGAAAGATGCAATCTACAACTTAAATCAGACTGCAAAAAAGCTTTTAGAGGCTTTTGGATTTGCCTCTGGCTCCTGTTCTTGCTCAGGTTTAGAACTTATGTTTGGGCAGATGGAGAAATTAGCCCAAAGTCAAGCAATGATAAATGAGAAAACATTAGGTTTTGGAGACCTTTTCGAAAAGCTTACATTAGACCAACAAAAAGCCCTGCAGAGGTTAGCTGGAGAACAGGAGGCAATAAGGAAAAGCGTAGAGCAATTAGCCAAAGAGTTCGGGGACAGAAAAGAGATTTTAGGAAGCTTGGAGGATCTGGAGAAGCATCTAACAGAAGTTGTGAAAGATATGGAAAGCCAAAATGTTTCCGAGAGGACTATAAGACTTCAGGAAAGGATTTTATCGAGGCTTTTAGATGCTGAGAAATCACTTGCAAGGCGAGATTATTCAAAAAAGAGAAAAGCAGAGATTGGGGAGGATATATATAGCCCAATTTCTGATAAACTACCCTGGGATTTAGCAGAAAGGGATAGATTGATAAAAGAAAACCTTCAAAAGATTTTGAAAGAAAGCTATCCAAAAGAATACGAGAAGCTTATCTTAGAGTATTTCAGAAGGCTTTCAGAGGGGCAACGCCTCGAAAAATGAGTTTGTAAAACCAAATAAGAATTAACTCGCGCAGGGGCGAAGTCGTCAAGGTCCTTCGGACTTATCTTCGCCCTTTTTCTTTTTGGATGGAGATGAACTCCACCCTACGCGGAAACTTTGGGGGGGAGATAAACTCCACCCCTACGCGGAAATTTCGGGTGGAGATAACTCCACACATACCTGAAAGACTTTTTGTTACTTCAGGACACCTGATTATTTTCGTTACTTCGGGGTACCTTATTATTTTTGTTACTTCGGGGTACCTTACCCCGAAGTTAAGAGATTGTCAAGGGTAGGGGTACCCTTGACTAACGGTTAAATTCCGCTCATACGTTGAAAGATTTTAATATAGATTTATATAACTTTCTGTTTAGTTTGCTTTTGCACGTTTTTTTCTCAGTCAAACATAATCCTTAGAGATTCGATATAGATTTAAAGCCTTTGAGGTAAGCTTGATGAAACGCTCATTTTTTTTATTTACAATTCTGTTTTTGCTCTCATTTAATCTTTTATTTTCCCAACCAACAGATGAATATCTGAAAACCTTGAAAACTGCTGAGGCTTTGATGGATAGGGGTATGTATAAAGAGGCGACATCTTTGCTTGAGCCCTGGTATGAGTCTTTTCCCTATGATCCATATTTAGTCTCACTTTTGAGAAAAGGGTATTCCCAGACAAAATCATATGAGAAATTGAAAAAACTTTTTTTAAGACAAATAGAGAAAAATCCCAATGATTGGATGTCCTGGTGCATTGTCGGGGATGCCCAATTAAAATTAGACCAGCAGGTTTCTGCTGACACAAGTTTCCAAAAAGCAATAGATGCTGGGAAAGAACATCCTGATGTTTACCAGGCGGTGGCGAATTTCTACCTTCTCAATGGCTTGACTTACAAAGCTATTGAAGTATACTCTCAAGGTAACCTAAACTTAAAATCCAACCTCTTCTCAAAGGATATTGCACACCTTTTTGAGGCTTTAAAGGAGTATGGCTTTGCTGTGGAAAAATATTTTGAATTTATGGGAGATGACACAAATAAATATAATATCATTGAATCTCAGATTTTGAACTTGATCAATGAAGGTGAGGATTTAGATGGGATAGAGCTTGCATTAAAAAAGATATTAGAGAAAAAAACTTCGGATAAGTGGGTCTATCCTTTGTATGGAGCATTGTTTCTTAAAAGAGGAGAGCTTAAACCCGCTTTTCAGATTTACAGGAAAGTGGATTTTTTATGGGAAGGTAAAGGTGGCTATGTTTTATTTTTTGCCAAGAAGTGTTATCAGGACAAAGCCTATGATTTGGCAATTTCAGTATGCGACTATCTTTTGTCAAATTATCCTGAAAGCCCTATTTTAGCTCAAGCAAAGCTTTGCAAAGCGAAATCTCTGATGGAGAAAAAAAATTATAAGGAGGCGATCTCAGAGTATCAGGAAATTATCGAGACTTACAAAAAGACTCCAGCGGCTTTTGAGGCGATATTTCAGATAGGGGAGATGGAATTTAGTTTTTTGTTTAATACTTTTGAGGCGAAGATTTGGTTCAAAAAGATATTGGATTTTCCTCGGTCTGGAAGATTCGATGATGCTCTGATTCGTATTGGTGATTGCTTTTTAGTTATAGGAGAACTTGATTCAGCTTATCTTTGGTATAATAGGGTGCAAAAAGATGTGCGGGCAAAAGATAAGTGGGAGGAGGCAAAATTTAAATTAGCAGAGATCGATTTTTATAAAGGAGAGTTCGATGAGGCTGAGAAGGGATATAACTTGGTGGTTTTAGAATATCCCAAGGGATTTTTTGTGAACAACAGTCTCGAAAGATTAGCACTTTTAAAGGAGAACAAAGCCTCGAATCTATCCTTACTACTCCTTTTTTCTGAGGGTTCATTAGAGAAGACAAAAAGAAACTACAAGAAATCGACTGAGATCTTTCAAAAAATTTTAAATTTTGAAAACCAGAAGCTTTCCGATTTATGTGAGCTTGAGATAGCATTGATCCAAAAGGAGGAAGGTGAATTTGAAAATTCTATTTTCTCTTTAGAAAAACTTCAGCAAAACTATCCTGAAAGTCCATACTCACCTCTGGCTCAGAAGTTGATCGGAGATTTTTATTATTACCACTTAAACGATAAAGTGGAGGCAGAAAAATCTTATCAAGTTCTTTTGAAGAATTACTCCAACTCCTTATTTGTTGAGGAGGTGAGAGAAAAATTAAAAAAGCTTAAAAAAGAAAAGAGTAATATCAGCTCACCTTAACTCTTTCCTGGGTTTTAAGCTTTTCTTCTAAAGCCTGTATCCTGTCCTCGTAAGATTCCCTTTTTCCTTCCTTTATTTTAGTGCTCACCCGTATCAAAAGCCCTAAGGAGATCAACATAAAAAAGATGGAATTTATAGTTCTGAATATCTCCCCAAAAGTGAATAAGCTATCAAGAAAAGCAGCAACGCCCAAAAAGAAAAGCACTGCACACCATGTTAACATAATCCCTCCTTTTATGATTTTTATCGGTTAAATTTAAAAAAATTCCACATTTTTTAATTGAAAACAAAAATAATTTGTTATATTTATAGTGTGGTGTCTCTAACATTTCTTTACACTGTCATTGCGAGGGACGAAGTCCCGAAGCAATCGCTTACCGAGATTCCTCGCTTTGCTCGGAATGACAGGATAGTAAAGCTATTTGTGAGACACTACAATAGGTCAATTTCTTAAAGGAGGAGAGATTTGCAAAAGAGTTTGAGGTTGTGGTGGAGGTCACAGGACAGGTTGAGTTTAGTATTAATGTTTTTGGTATTTTTGGTAAGTTTTTTGGTATATTTGCGCACTATGGCACCTACGGTTTCATTTT
>JAUWYR010000034.1 GCA_030615745.1 Candidatus Zixiibacteriota bacterium
TGTTTTTGGGGATGTTATAGTTTTATGCATCGGCAAAAGGATTTGCCTTTGCCTTTTAGCTTCGGGAATTCCTATGCGAAGCTCGAAGAGTCCTTCGGACATCCTTCGGATTCCCAAAGCATCAGAAAAGCAAGAATAAAAGAAAGCGAGGATTTTAAGATCCTCGCTGAACAAAAGAGTAGTCCTGTTAGGACAGGGATTTAACCTCTGTCCTAACATGTTCTCTGTTGGTCTTAAGACCAACAGATAGCTAAAGTTACAACTTTTCTACAGTTGTTTTTATCCTCTCCAACCCCTTCTTTATATTCTCCGCTGAATTAGCATAGGAGATTCTTAAATATCCTTCTCCATATTTGCCAAAGGCGGTGCCGGACAGGACAGCTACACCTGCTTCCTCCAATAGATGGTCAGCTAATTTTTTTGCGCCCCACCCTATCTCTTTCACATTTGGAAAGGCGTAAAATGCACCCTTGGGAGTTTTACACGATATCTTAGGAATTGAATTTAATCCACCAATAGTAACTTCCCTTCTTTTTTTAAACTCCTCAACCATTTTTTCAACATCATCCTGAGGTCCGGTTAAAGCCTCAATTGTCGCTATCTGGGTAAAGCTGGCTGTGCAGGAGGCGGAATTGGTCATCAGTTTTGCGATATGGGGTGCTAACTCTTTGTTCATCACCCCATAACCCAACCTCCATCCGGTCATGGCAAAGGTCTTGGAAAGACCATCCAAAATTATTGTCCTTTCCTGCATGCCTGGCAGAGATGCAATGGAATGATGCTCTCCTTCATATATTATTCGAGAATAGATCTCATCTGACAAGACATAAATATCCTTTGATATGGCGATCTCCGCTATGGTCTCTAAATCTTTTTCAGTTAAGATTCCACCGGTTGGGTTGTGAGGGGAGTTTATTATAATCATCCTGGTTCTGTCAGTGACCAAACTTTTTAGCTCCTCAGTGTCTAACCTGAAGTCATTTTCTTCCCTCAACTGGATGGGAACAGATTTTGCCCCAATGAAATCAATGACCGACTCATATATGGGGTAGCCAGGATTGGGATAGATCACCTCGTCCCCTTCTTCGATCAGGGCAAACATGGGTAAAAAGATGATCGGTTTTCCGCCAGGGGTTATAACCACGTTTTGGGCTGTAACCTTGATGTTTCTGGTTTTGGATACCTCTTGGGCAATTACCTCCCGGACCTCCATAAGTCCGGCAGAAGGAGTGTAATGGGTGTAGCCCTGGTTAATTGCTTTTATTGCTGCATCAATGATGTTTCTTGGAGTGTCAAAATCGGGCTCACCAATCTCCAGATGGATTACCTTTATTTTTCTCTCTCTTTCTAAGTCTTTAGCTTTAGCTAAAACCTCAAAAGCTGTTTCAGTCCCAAGCCTTGACATCCTTTGTGCAAATCTCATAAAGCCTCCATCATTTATTTTTTAAATCATAAAGCTCTTTTGCCTTCTGGGCAATATGCTCTGCTGAGACCTCGAACTCCTTGACTAGCTCCCATGGCTTGCCGGACTCTCCGAACCTATCTTTAACCCCAATCATTCCCATTACCATCGGTTTTCTATAAAGCTCTTTTGCTTGTGAAACGACATTTGCGACCCAGTTGCCAAATCCACCTACCTGGTGCTCCTCAGCGGTTATAATAATCCCGGTATCGGAAGCTGATTGAATTATTGTCTTTTTATCCAGAGGTTTTAGGGTGTGCATATTTATCACCCTTGATTCTATTCCAAAGTCCTCTTTTAAAATATAGGCGGCTCTCATTGCCTCAGGAACCATAGGACCACAGGAGATTATGGTTAAATCCTCATTTTCGGATTTGTAATCAGAGGCAAGTTTGGTCTCGAATGCATCGATAAAATCGTCTTTTTCACCTCGATATCTTATAATATTTGCCTGACCAAATCTGAAAGGCGTATCTTCAGTTGTTATCACCGGGGTCGCTTCTCTGGCAAATCTGATATATTTAGGTCCTTTCACATTGAACAACATGAACTTGGTGGCTTTATTTGTCTCGATAGAATCGCAGGGAACACATACATGCATATTGGGCAATCCGCAGATCTGAAACAAATCCTCCAATGCCTGATGAGTTGCTCCATCCGGACCAACTGAAACCCCTCCATGAGCACCTACAATAAAGACGTTGAAGTTTCCATAACAAACGGTAGTTCTTAACTGGTCTAAATTTCTTCCTGCTGCAAAAACTCCATAGGTTCCTATAACAGGAAACTTACCCTCCTTGGCTAAACCTGCGGCGACTCCTGTGCCACTCTGTTCAGCTATCCCCATGCTCAAAAAACGCCTCTTTCTTTCTGGATGATCCTTATAGAAATCTGAAATGGTGATCGAACCTGATATATCAGCCCCCAAACAGACAACCCTTTCATCATCTCCAACCTCATTTAAAGCTCTGCCAAATCCCTTTCTGGTAGCATCCATTTTGGCTTTCATCTTATCCATTCTATTCCAGAAATAATCGTTTGAGAATTTGGGCTGTTTGGCTTCTAATTTTTTGGTCGCCTCAGCTTGATAGTCCTCTGCTTTTTTGAAAAGCTTATCCTTATCCAGTATATCTTTTTTATCTTTGAATCCTAACTGTTCTAAGGCTCTCTCCATCTGTTCGCATACTGGAGATTTTCCATGCCAGCCAGCAACGTTCTCCATAAAATCGACACCTTTTCCCTTGATGGTGTGGGCTATTATCAGGGTTGGTTTCCCTTTAAAACTTTTTGCTTTTTCAAAAGCATCCAGAATCTCTTTCATATTGTGTCCATCGACCTCGATAACATTCCATTTGAAGGCTTTATATTTATCAACAATAGGGTCGATATCCATAACATCTTTAACCCACCCATCGATCTGGAGTCTGTTTTTATCCAAAACATTGGTCAGATTATCCAATTTAAAATTACCTGCCTCCATTATCGCTTCCCACATCTGTCCCTCCTGATGCTCACCATCACCGGTTAAGGCATAGACATGATAATTTTTGTTATCCAATTTCGCAGCCAAGGCGATTCCAACAGCAATGCTTAAACCCTGACCCAGAGAACCTGTGGATGCTTCCACTCCGGGTAGTTTCACCCAATGAGGATGTCCCTGATAAGGGCTGTAAAGCTTGCGTAGTTTCACCACCTCTTCCACATCATAATATCCTGACATTCCTAAAGCTAAATATAAAGAGGGTGCTTTGTGCCCGGTTGACCAGATGATTCTGTCCCTACCCCCCCAGAAAGGATTTTTTGGGTCGTGTGTTGCAACATGGAGATATAAAGCAGACGCAATATCCATTATAGACATTGTCCCACCGGAATGACCAGAACCGGCAGCACATAAACTGACCATATTAAGACCCCGCATATAATTAGCAGCTTCAATTAGCTCTTCTATGGTATAATTCTTTCTTGTCTTACTGGTTTTAGAGTCAACTATTGGCATCTTTTATCCCTTTGTGAAATTTATCACTATTTAATTTAATAAATTTAAGTTTTTTGTCAAATCATTTCGGTGATTTTTCTCCAAAAAGAATTTGCTTTTTCCCTTAACTCTCTTAATCCCTTGTTATTTTTAATAATAAAATCAGCGTGTTTCCTTTTTTCAAACTCTGGAAGTTGAGCTTTTATTCTTTTCTCTGCCTGTTTTTTTGTATAACCTTTCTTCTGGACTAATCTTTTGACCCTATCTTTCTTTGATGAATCTACGAAAATAAGATAATCAAGCTTTTTTTCAAGGCCCCATTCAACAAGTAAAGCCGCATCGATTATCACCGGACCTTTATGATTTTTTCTTTTTAAATTTTCAATTTTTAATTTTAAATTTTGTAAAAGATAAGGATGGATGATTTGATTGAGCTTTTTAGTCAAAGAATAGGAGGAGAAGGCGAGCTCTCCGAGTTTTTTCCTTTTTAATCTTTTTTTTGAATCTAAGATTTCTTCTCCGAAGGTCTTTGTTAATTTTTTCAAAAGCAAAGGGTTTTTTTCAACAACATCTTTTCCAATCTCATCCCCGGATAAAACAATTGCTCCCATCTTTTGAAAAACCTTACAAACCTCAGTTTTCCCCGAGCCAATTCCACCTGTGATGCCGATTAATAACATATTAAAAATCGTAACTCAATCCTTTAGGGTTGACCTTATCAAGGCTAAAGCCGCAAGTTACAGCATTGAATCCGTTGTTGTTCTTTCGGGGTATTCTACCCCGAAAAGTTATCTAAAATCTGGAGTCCAATCCATATGGATTGCAATTCATTGCAAAAACAAGTTTTTGCATTCCTTTTTACCGTCGGGCATAAAGCCCGACGCTACGTTTATCTCCGCGTAGCGGAGGGTTTACCCCTCCGCAGAGCTGGTTAAAGTCCAGAGCTACAAACTATAAACCTTCGCTCGTTGGCCCATCTGTTTCATCTGTTGGGAAATCCATTCAATTCGCAATTATTTTCTTTTTGCATCTTGCAACTTGCCCCTATTATTTTCTCAACTCGCCTCCAGCCAATTCTCACCCACTTTTAAGTCAACTTTAACTGGAACCTTCAATTTCACCGTATTCTCCATCTTATCTTTGACCATCTCTTTTATCCAATCCAATTCCTCTTTGAAAGCTTCAAAGACCAACTCATCGTGCACTTGTAAAATCATTTTAGTCTTAGTTTTTTTACCTTTCAATTCTTTGGAAATCTCAATCATCACAACCTTAATCAAATCAGCGGAAGACCCTTGAATTGGGGTATTTATCGCTACCCTCTCAGCGAACTCACGCTTCTGACGGTTGGTGGAGGCTATCTCCGGGATATATCTTCTCCTTCCGAGAAGGGTTGTGGAATAACCCAACTCTTTTGCTTTTTTTATACAACTCTCAAGATATTCCTTAACCTTGGGATAACGTCTGAAATAGACTTCAATAAATGCACCTGCTTCCTTGGGTGTCATATCTGTCTGCTGTGATAAACCATAAGCTGAAACGCCATACATTATTGAAAAATTCGTGGTCTTTGCTAACCTTCTCTGCTCCTCAGTAACCTCAGAGATTGGAACACCAAATACCTCAGAGGCGGTTCTTTTATGTATATCCTCACCTTTTATAAAAGATTTCATTAAAGTCTTATCCTCGGAAAAATGTGCTAAAATCCTTGGCTCGATCTGGGAGTAATCTGCTGATAACAAAAGATACTCTTTGCTTTCAGGGATAAAAGCTTTTCTTATTTTCTTCCCCCAATCTGTTCTTATTGGAATGTTCTGCAGGTTTGGGTCTGAGGAGGATAATCTTCCAGTTGCTGTTACTGTCTGATTAAAAGAGGTGTGAATTCTTTTGGTCTTTTTGCTTATAAGCTGAGGAAGTGCATCAACATAGGTTGACTTCAACTTTGAAAGCTCTCTGTATTCCATTAAAATTTTAGGAAGTGGATGAATCTTGGAGAGCTGTTCTAAAACCCCCCAATCTGTTGATAAAGCTGTTTTTTTCTGAGTTTTGCGAATGGGCGGAAGCTTCAAATCCTCAAATAACACTTTTGAAAGCTGCTTGTGGGAGTTGATGTTGAATTCTTTTTTAGCTAAATCGAAAATCTTTTGAGTTAAATTATCCAACTCTTTTTGTAAAGATAGGGATAGTTTTTTAAGATATTTGACATCAATACACACCCCTGAAAGCTCCATCTCAGCCAGAACCTCGATTAAAGGAAGCTCAACCTCATAGAAAAGCTTTTCCAAAGAATACTCTTTTAACCTGGGCTCAAATATCTCCTTAAGCCTCAAGGTGAAATCGACATCCTCACAGGAATAAAAACAGGCATCCTCAACCAAGACAGTTGAAAAAGACTTCTGCTTTTTTCCGGTTCCGATAAGGTCTGATATTGGAATCATTTTATGGTCAAGATATTTTAGTGCAAGATATGAGAGATTATGCTTTTGCTCACCAGGATTTATAAGATAAGATGCGACCATAGTATCAAATGATATCCCCTTTAAATCTATATTATATTGTCTTAATACCTTCAAGTCAAACTTTAGGTTCTGACCTGTTTTTTTTATATTTTCATCCTCCAGAATTGGCTTTAAAGATGATAAAACCATTTTTTTGTTCAGGTTTTTCTTTTCATCCTCATGACCCAAGGGCAGATAAAATGCCTCCTCTTTTTTGAATGAGAAAGAGATACCGACCAGCTCACTATCGATGGGAGACAAACCAGTGGTCTCTGTATCGAGAATTATCTCTTTTTTCCCTTTCAACTCTTCCAAAAACTTTTGAAACTCCTTTTCATTTTTAATCCATCTGTAATTGAGTTTTTCTTCTTTTTCCTCCGGGGTTATCTCCTTTAAAAATGTTGAGAACTCGAGTTCTTTGAAAAGCTTTTTTAATTTAGAATAATCGAACTCAATTCTTTTTAAGCCTTCTAAGTCCAATTTGAAGGGGACATCAATGTCGATTGTAACAAGTTTTTTAGACAAACGCGCTATATCTTTATGCTCTTTTAAGCTCTCTTTAATATTTTTTCTTTTGATTTTTTCAAAATTGTCTAAAACGTTTTCCAAAGAGCCAAATTTTTTAATAAGTTCCAGAGCGGTCTTTTCCCCTATGCCAGGAACCCCAGGGACATTATCCGATTTGTCACCCATCAACCCTAAAACATCAACTACTTTATCAGGTGGAACACCGAATTTTTCCTTCACATTGTCTTTATTGATCAGCTCGATTTCCTGCCCTGATTTTCTTGGATTTAATACCTTTACATCTTCATTTACCAGCTGGAGAAAATCCTTGTCTCCTGTGACCAGAATCACCTCCATACCCTTCTTTTTACCCTGAACCGCTAAGGTTCCCATAATATCATCTGCTTCATAGCCATCCATTTCGATAACCATCAGATTCATAGCAGAAACAATCTGCCTTATCCTGGGGAGTTGTGCTTCCATCTCCTCAGGCATTTTAGCACGGGTCGATTTATATTCCTTGAATAGCTCATGTCTGAAAGTGGGTGCCTTGGTATCAAAGACTATAGCTATGTAATCAGGCTTTTCCTCCCTCAGTATCTTCATCATTGAATTGGTGAATCCAAAAGGAGCTGAGGTATTTTCGCCTTTGGAGTTTATAAGTGGGTTTCTTATGAAGGCATAATATGACCTGTAAGCCAAGGCTGACCCATCGATCAAAAAAAGCCTTTTTTTCTGTTGAGTCATAACCAAAACCTACAGTCCTTCTTTATCTATAAAAGATGGAACAAATTCTTCTTTAAGACAAAATATCACTGAATCTTTTAAGAGTCAACTAATTTTATCTTGGTCTTTATGAAAGTAGCTTTAAGAAGGTTTATTATTTAAAGATGATCAAATCTCTAAAGTTAGTTGTAGGTCGATTTTCTAAAATCGACAAACATCTTTTTATTGTCGAAATTAGAATTTCGACCTACTGATAGCTTTATCTACGGTCAAACTGCATACCTCATCAGCTACCTCTTCGATAGCTTTTCCGGTTATATCGATAACAGACCACAACGGATTTTTGCGAAAGACCTCGTGGCTATATTTAAGTTCCTCTCTTACATATTTAGGGTCAGCATAGTTTATGTCTATATGAGTTAGTTGAGCTATCCTGGTCTGGCGGAGTTTTATCAGTATCTCAGGGTTGAGGGTTAAGCCCACAATCTTTTTTTGGTCTATTTTAAAAAGTTGTGAAGGTGGCTCTGACCCTAAGATCAGAGGAACATTAGCTACCAAAAGCCCTCTGTTATAAGCCAGATACATAGAGAGGGGGGTCTTTGAGGTTCTTGAGACCCCGGTTATCACTACATCGGTTCTGGGAAGATCCTTTAATTTAAGTCCATCATCATGTTTTACCGCAAAACCAACAGCATCAACCCTTTTGAAATAGTAATGATTTAAATCAGCTAAAAGACCTGGTTTTGCTTCTGGAGCTAAGGCTAAAAACTTGCTAAGGCTGGTTAAAAGAGGTCCCAAAAGGTCCACTGCCGGGACATTGTATTCATTAGCTATGGTAGCAATTTCTTTGCGTAAGTTTTGGGTAACCAAGGTGTAAGCGATAAATCCATTTTTTTGTTTTGCTTTTTTGACGATTTGTCTGATCTGAGCTACTTTCTTCACATTGGGAATACGCTCAACCACAACCTCTTTTTGTTCAAATTGAACCAAAGAAGCCTGCAATACCCTTTCACCGGTAAACCCCGAGCCATCGGAGATGATCCAGATATGTTTGGTTTTAAGATTGGGAGATTTCATTTAATTACCTGAAGAATCTTTTTTTGTTTTCTATATTAAGTCCTGTTGAGACGAGACCTAAAAATATGGTATTTTGACAAGTTGACTTAAATTGATAAATATCAACTCTAACAAAATATGGTCAAAATCTTTATAGTCAATAAAAAAAGCTAATCTTTCGCTTTCAAATTTTCACAAATCTTAGTGTCTTTTTTGGCTCCGAACAGGAGTGATGAAGTACCTATACTATACTTCTTTATTCAAGAGGTTTGGGAAAATTGTTTTTTGTAAATTTACAATAGTGGATTAAAAACATTTCATTTTATCTGCCATAAGCTTTAAATAGAACTTTGATACCGCATTTTTCTCTTAAGATTATACAAGAAGATTATTACTAAAAGATTATGGTCGTAATTGGGCTAATCAGAAAGGGAAGGGTTTTCACAATTCGGAGAAAGTTCAAAAAAATTAAAAAAATCCTTGACATATTATGTGAATTGGGTATTTTTTGGTTGTAAATGGATTTGAAATAGAGAACAATTTATGTAAGAATAGATGATATACTTGTCTAAAGGGAATTAGTAGAGATGATATTTCAATATTTTCTTTTAGTTATTTGGCTATTTTTTTTAATTCTTTTCTATTTTTCGATTAGAGATGCTTACAAGGGAGCCCATCCAAGGACCAAAACCTTTACTGACCCCGAAGAGAAGGTAGAGGTTCTTGATCAAGCGGAAGACCTGCAGATTGAAGGGGGAGAGCTTGAGCCGGACTTCTATCACATGTTCGTTGCTAAACTGGAAGAACCAAAGTACCATGGAATTAAAATCGATTTCATCTGTGGTCCCAATATCCTGGTGGACAAGATACATGAAGAAAAGCTTGGGGGAAATAAAGGAAAAACTGAAAATATGCAGGATTATCACCCGCTCTTTGAATTTGCTAATAAACATCCAAATCGTTTAAAGATTTTACTCAGAATACTCAGTGAGGAGGGTTTCCATTACTCGGTCGGTACCTCTCCAAGATTAATCTGTGTAGAGGAAGAACATGAGAGAGGTGGACCAAAGGTAGGCACTTTCTATTATAATGATGTGCCGAGGTGGCAGACACTCAAAAGAAAGATCGAAAGAAACAAAAGAAAATGTATTACTTGGAACAAAAGGGTACAGGTGCAATTCGAAACCGCAGAGGTTCCGACTAAACAAGGATGAAGGAGTGACGCATGCGCTACGCGTTAATAATTGCTCTTTTGACTGTTGGAGTTTTCACAATTATAATACTATCGCTTCCACTTTACGCATTTCCAGGGGGTAATCCGGTTTCAAGCTCACCTGCTCAACGAGTATTTAAACATGTCACACCGGAGACTAAAAGTGTTGCTTCTCTGAGTTTGACGATTATTACTATTTTGGTCGCTTTACTTGCTTTGATTGGAGCAAGAGAAGATATAGACCAATTTTTCGACACCTACCCGTCTCCAATGCGGGTTGACCTAGCAAGTAGAATAGGAAGAGCGGTTGATACATTTTTTCAGGTGTTTGCTCCTCGGAAATGTATTGTGTTTATACTAGCAGTTGCCATAATTTGTCCGGTTGTGTGTTTTGCTGGTCACCTTAGGCCGGAACCAACAGCGACATTGGTAGCTTTGCACACGATTGTGGAAGTTGCCATGATTATAGCGACTTTGTTATTTGTTAATATCCTCTTGCGAGCATTTCGTTTTTTCCTCTCCAGGGATAAAATATCTCGGTGTTGCGGTACCTAAGTAGGGATGTCCTCGATGTGTTGAAAAAGTTTTTATCGATTTCCAAATGATTTTTCTTTTGGGTGACGTGGCTTTTTTCTCCCTTTCGATGAAAGAGATATAATATCCAACAAAGAGAGAATCAGTATAATGGTTAAGAATACAACTATTATTAACAGAAAGACTTTCATTTCATCGTCACCCCGTTTTCCCCTTCCCGAGGAAAACTCTGATTTTATTTTTTTTATCGACCAATATTGTCTACGCTTGAACGGAAATTAATGTTTAGTGATTTTCGCTTCATAGCTTAAATACCGTTTGAGCTTGTAAACAGGCGTGTAGCCTTGATATACTCCTCTACCTTGGGTGGAACCAAATATTTTATCGATTCCCCTTTTTTTACCTTTTCCCTTATCCGGGTTGAGGAGACCTCCAGACCATTTATCTGGACAATAATAGATTTTTTGAAAAACTCATTTTCCTTGTAGATCCGATTAAAACCCGGACGAACCCCAATTACAACTCTTATAAGCTCATAGATTTTCTGAGGTTCCCTCCAGATCTTTATCTCATCTAAAATATCTGAACCGCCTAATAGATATAGTTCTGAATCAGGATAAAGTTCTTTTAATTTTTGAATTGTTATTACTGTATATGATTTCCCCTCCCTTTTAAGCTCAATATCTGATACTGAGAAAAGATGATTATCCTCAACTGCCAGTCTGGTCATCTCCAGTCTATCCTTAGCAGATGAAACTAAATTTAGCTCTTTATGAGGAGGGGAGGCTGATGGAATAAATAAAACCTTATCTAATTTGAGCTTCTCAGCTAACTGCTCAGCCAGAATCAAGTGACCCAGATGTATCGGGTCAAAAGTTCCACCCAAAATCCCTATCTTTTGTTTTTTGTTCATTATGGATTGTCAAGCTTTAGCTTGACCCTTGTTTGTGCGGGAATTGTCGTAAAGACCCCGCCAAAGGCGGGGGATTTCCCGCACAATACCTGCGGTTCGGGAATTCCAATTCCCGAACCAACTAACAAGGCTTGCACTCCATTTCAAAACTACTTCAATTCCTCTAATTTTTCTTTTGCCTTCTTTGCTGGTTTGCTCTCAGGATAGTTTTCTATCACTTTTTGATAAAATTCTTTTGCTTCACCATTTTTTTTCTGGAACCTTTTGACCTCACCCTTTTGATACAAAGCCCAACTTGTCCATGAGCTCTCATGGTATTCTGTCAGGACCTCATCTAAATATATCATCGCAGCTTTGTAGTTTTTGAGCTTCACATATAGCTCACCATTTTTATAAGCCTTCTCAGCAAGTTTGTTTTTTGCCTGGGACAAAAGCTTTTTTGCCTCAGGTGCTAAATCAGATTGTGGATACTCCTCCAAGAAGCTCTCAAAGGCTTCAATAGCATAATGGGTATAGGCTTGATCCAAAGAGGGTTTGGGAGAAAGCTCGAAGTTTGCTTTTCCTATCATAAATGACGCATCGTCAGCTAAAGAGCTCGAGGGAAAAGAAGATATAAGTTTTTTAAACTCTCCTATTGCAAAAGGATACTCATCATTTTTATAATAAGACATAGCTAAAAGATATTGAGCAGAATCGATCTTAGCGAATCCAGGATAGTTGAAGATGAGTTTGCGAAATTCAGTTACCGCTTCAGTAAAGTGTTTTTTTTGAAACTCACCTTTGGCTATCTCGAATTGAGTTTCTGCATCAGGGATAGGTTTTATCTTTGAGGAGCCACAGGATGAAAATAGAAATGATAAAAAAATGATAAAAAAAGTAAAAAAATTAAACTTTTTTGGCAAATCTCTTCTCATCTGTTAGCAAAAAAAAGATATACCAGCCCACCAACAAAAAAAGCAACTAAAGCTGGCTCCAAATATTTTTTCAAATTAGTTTGAGGAAGTTGCGGTGATAGGAAAGGATAGGTTTCGTTGTTTAAATTTTTTACCCACCCTTTTTTAATCTCATCCTCCCTTTTATCCTCCACCTTTTTTGTCCAAAGGATTTTGCCTGATGAGAGGTTAGTTAATCTGAAATACAAATTGAGATAAGATCTGCGGATAACTATTTTTTCTTTTAGAAAGCCGGTGCCCTTGAGCTCAGGATATGCCAGTTTTAATTCTAAAACTCTGTAAGAAAGCTTCCAGCTATCCTTTTCTATGAATCCTTCGGAGAAATTAAACTTTTGGTTTCTGGGTAGACCAACATCATAGTTCAATTCTTTAAGAAAAGATAATAGCTCCTCCTCTAAAAGCCAGAAAGCTGGATGCTCAATATCTTTTTCTAAAAAGATCAAATTATTTCGGCTTTCAGGAAAATCAGAAAAATTATCTTTTAAAGCAACTCTGATCGATTCCCTTAAGAAATTCTCATTGTTAAAAACAGAGTCTTGCGGTTGAGCAAATGTTGTCTCTTTTAAAAAAAAGAAAAAGAGGGCTATAACAAAAATGCGGAGCATTTTGACGATTTTGAATATTTTATGTTTCATCTCTTGATGTCTCTTGACCTTCGGCATACGTATCTCTTGATGCATACGCATATTTTTCTTTCAGAGACTTATAATTCCTTAAAACCCTTGAAAGATAAAAAGTGGGGAGCTTTTGCCCTTTTCTTATTTTCAACCTCAAGGCATTTTCTCCTAAATTGTAAGCTATGATTGCTTTTTTAACATCTTTGAATTTTAAGATCAACTCAAAAAGATATAATGTTCCCAATCTGATGTTAAAAGCTGGTTGAAAAAGGGAGAGATGACCATTCCAACCCAAGTTTCTCCTTTGTGCCAGAGCATACCCCACCGATGGTTTCACCTGCATTAGACCCTGTGCTCCCATAGGAGAAACCTGACCTTTTTTAAAAGAGCTTTCAGTTATAATCAAAGCTAAGATAAGCAAAGGATCATAACCATAGCGTTTGCTTTCATCATAGATCACCTGAGTCAACTCAGCTATCTCCTCATCCTTAAATCCGACCTGAAAATCCTCTATTATATTCAAAATCTTAACTTTTTCCTCAAGCTCCTCTATTTTAAGCTGTTGCTCTTTTAAGACCTTCTCCTTTTCGAATTTGTTATGCAGAAGGTATCCGATAAAACCAGTCTGAGCTACATAAATAAAGACTAATATAAAACTTAATGGAAGAGATATAGTTATTCCAGCTTTCCTGAGCCTTAAACCAAAGGACATAGAAAACCTCCGGTTGAAAAATTAAAAATGAAAAATGAAAAATTAAAAACTATTTTTAATTTTTTCATTTAGCACAAGTTTTAGTTTTTCGGTTCGAACTCAGCTCTTTTTTGTTCAAATAATAGTTAATCAATTTAAAAAATTTTTCCAACAAAATTTTTCGGATTTTCTTTCACCTACCTTTTTTGTTTATCAAAATATACCCCAAATATTCTGATTTGATTGAATTTTTTTAAACTTTTTTATTATCGGAAAAAAATACGGGTTAGATCAAAAATTGTTCGAATATATTTAGATGAAATCTTTCAAGTTCTATGAATCCTTTGGATTTTTTTAGCCTCCTCCCACAGTTTGTCCATCTCAGCTAAGGATGTTTTTTTGAGATCTTTTCCTTTTTTGGATAGTTCTTTTTCGATATAGCTGAATCTTTTAACAAATTTCTTAACAGTTTTTCTTAAAACAAATTCAGGATTTATCTTCAGATGTCTGGAGAGATTAACCAAGGAGAAAAATATATCTCCTAACTCTTCTTCTGAGGTTTTTTTTCTTTTCTTTTTGTAAGCTTTTTCGAACTCACAGATCTCCTCTTTTATCTTTTCAAAAATATCATCGGTTTTTTGCCAGTCGAAACCAAATCGACTCACTTTCTCCTGAACTCTGTAAGCTTTTAATAAAGCTGGCAGTTTATCAGGTATGCCGGATAAAACCGCTTGATTTTTTGTCACCTTCTTTATATGCTCCCAGTTGTCCACCACCTCTTTTGGAGTTAGTTTTCTTTTCTTTTTAAAAACATGAGGATGGCGAACTTTTAATTTACAGATTAGATTTTCTATCACCTCCTCAATGTCAAACCTCTTTTTTTCCTTTGCAATCTTCGAATGGAAAACTATCTGCAAAAGAAGATCCCCGAGTTCCTCTTTTAATTTTAAGTCATCTTTTGCCTCAATGGCATCTAAAACCTCATATGCTTCCTCGAGCAAATAAGGAAGTAAAGTTCTGTGGGTCTGGACCCTATCCCAGGGACAGCCATTTTTAGAGCGCAGTTTAGCCATTATTTCAACCAGCTTATAAAAACCCTTTTTTCTCATAATGGAACCTGCCTTAAAGACGATATTTTTACTGAATATAGGTATAAAAATCTAAAAAACAAAACATTTTATTTTTGTAACTAAACAGGTAGAAAGTATCCACCCTTGGAGGTTATGTTTTATCGCTATCTTAAGGGAGGATAAGGGACTTACCTATCCGGTGAGGTAAACAGAGGGTGATGGACAGTTCGTGAGTTTGGCAGATAAGAAGTTGGACAGGGACTTTCCTAATTCCTTTGGGAGCTAAGACCTGCAACTCAGATGTGGAGCTTTTCCACCGTAGAGTAGTGGAGGAGTTCTATTGTGTTGAGCTGATTCTATGAATCCTTCGGATAAAACTTTTAAGTGAATCAAAAGAAAATAATTATCCACCTGAGATTTTTAACTTGTCTCCCCTAGCCAGGCAGGCTGTGCTTTTAAATGATCACATTAACAAGCTACCCGATACAATCTACCTGTAAAGTACACTCATTAAAAAAATTATTGTTGCAAATTTTTTTCGTAATTATTATAATAAAAATGTCGGAGAGATGTCCGAGCTGGCCGAAGGAGCACGCCTGGAGAGCGTGTATCCCCCAAAAGGGGATCCTGGGTTCGAATCCCAGTCTCTCCGCTTTTTTAATATCTGTGTTCCATTAATCCGCAGTTGAGGCGGAGAGACACTTGCACGAATACCACCAGGGAAATCCCGACCTCCCCACCCTATAGGGAAAGCTTTTGAAGTGCAAACCCCTCATGAGCACATCCACAGTTATTTTTACCTAAGCGGGTGGCGTTCTTGTTGTATACTAAGCCAGATTCTTCTCGTTAGGAACAAACCCCTCACTTGTCATCAACTATATCTCCTTGAATAGTTAAGCTACTAAAACAAGTCAAATATGAAATCGGACTTGGAAATCGCTCAAATCTAAAGTCAATTCATATTTATGGCAAAAATAATTAAACCTTTTAAAAGAATCTGTGTCTAATTAAGAGAGAGGGTCAAGGGGCAAGGGAAAAGGGGCAAGGTATATAGTTAACCTTTGAGTGTATGATATTTAGACATAAACTCTGTAAAAACCAAAATAAAGACCCTTCACTTCGTTTCCTGGCCGGACAGGCAGGGTGACATTTGTAGACTTCAGCAACAACCTCTGTTTAACCGTAAAATGAATTGAACAGAATTTGCGTAAAGGTTAATAGATACTTTGGTTTAATTTAAAGAAAAAAAAGGAGCAAGAATGAAGAAACTAATAGCAAGCCTTCTAATTATAGCTATACTGGTAATTTGGTTCATCTTCAATCCATTTAAAAAACCGGAAAATTTAAATAGAGGTCCCACAAAAAGATCAACCTCCATCGCCAAGCGAGGCAACCTTATAATAGCCATAAATTCAACCGGAGTTATAGAACCAACCCTGACAGTAGAGCTGAAATCAAAAGCTTCTGGCGAAATCAAAGAACTGCCCATCGAGGAAGGTGATATAGTAAAGAAAGGTCAGCTCATAGCCCGCCTTGACGCAACAACTGCAAAAAACGATTTTGACCAGGCTCAAGCTGACCTTGAAGTGGCAAGAGTTGCACTTTCACAGGCTACCAAACAAGCCCAACGGCAGAAACAATTGTATGAACAGGGATTGATATCAGAGCTCGATTATGAAAATTCAGTACTGGCTAAAGAGCAGGCAAACTCAAACCTGGTTCGGGCAGAAACAGCCATGGAATATGCTAAGGAGCGTCTTTCAGATACCATTATCAAATCACCCATCGATGGTATCATCCTGAAAAAGTTTGTGGAGAAAGGCCAGATTATCGCCTCGGGCATATCGGCTGTCTCAGGTGGAACAACGATTGTAACGGTGGCAGATATGTCACGAGCCTATGTCAGAACCTCTGTAGATGAGGTTGATATTGGACAGATCACACCCAATCAGAAAGCTACAGTTATCGCTGAGAGCTATCCGGATCGTGAATTCTATGGTGAGGTATTGCAAATTCACCCGCTGGCAAAAGTGGAGCAAAATGTAACTACATTTGATGTAACCATCGGGGTGGACAATTCCGAGGGATTGCTTATGGCAGGTATGAACGCCAGTGTTGAGATCATAGCAGGCTTCAGAGAAAACGTTTTATTGGTTCCCCGGGAGGCTTTAACTGATGCAAGAACCATAGTCAAGATGCTTGGTGTTAGTCCTGTAGGTGCCGGTCAATACGCTAATATAAAAAAGCCAGACAGGAGAGGCAAAGAAGGTGGACATCCTGGTATGAAAGTTAATAAATCAACTAATCCTAAAAGGATGGTTATCGTTATTGTAAATGGCCAGGAGGAACCGCGAGAGGTAGAGATAGGGCTGTCCAATTTTGAGAAAGCGGAAATCTTATCCGGCTTGGTTGAGGGGGATACAGTCCTCACAACAGTAACCTCCAAGGCACTGCAGGATCGCGAGGCGTTTTTAGAGAGAATCAAAGGGTGGAGCCGTCTTCCAGGGATGGGTGGTAAGAAAAAATGATCTTCAGTGAGCTTCTTCAGCTTAGTATTAGTTCTTTGCTGGTTAACAAGGTCCGTTCTTTTCTGACCATGCTGGGGATAATAATCGGCGTAGCCGCAGTTATTACCATGATATCCCTTGGTCAGGGAGCCAAAAAAACGGTATCTGACAGGCTGGAGGCATTAGGAACCAATCTTATATACATCCGGTCAGGAGCTCCTCATACAAGACGGGTTAGGGGGGCAGCAGGAACTCTGCAGCGATTGGATGAAAAAGACTTAAAGAGACTTAAAGCCGAATGTACAACCGTGGATCATATCGTGCCGGAGATTCAAGGGTCCCAGCAGGTGATTTACGGTAATTTAAACTGGAACACCACAATAATCGGCACCAGTCCGGAATACTTCGAGCTGAGAAATTTCAAAATTGCCCAAGGTGAAAAATTTACCCACCGCGATGCAAATGCACTTAGCCGAGTTGTGGTTATCGGGCCCAAGGTGGCTGAGAATATTTTTGAAAATGTTAATCCGGTGGGCAAATTCATAAGAATTGGACGAATGAGATTTAGAGTTATCGGTGTGACTCAATCCAAGGGGATATCCGGAGGCTGGCTCGATTATGATGACATTGCACTGGTTCCTTATACAACCGCCCAAAAACGAATCTTTGGCATAGACCATTTAAACCGCCTTATCGCCCGTTTAAAAGATGAGACCATGGTTCAAGCCACCTATTTGGAAATCGAAAAAATTCTCAGGAGATCTCACCGTCTCCGGCCTGACCAAGACAATGATTTCTTTATCCAATCACAGTCAGATTTCACTGCAGCCAGAGAGGAGACCGCCCAGACTCTTACCTATCTTTTAGCAGGAGTGGCGTTGGTATCGTTGATAGTAGGCGGTATAGGGATAATGAACATAATGCTGGTCTCGGTAACGGAACGAACACGGGAAATCGGCGTTCGTATGGCAGTGGGAGCTAGACGCTTAGATATTTTGACTCAATTTGTAATGGAAGCTGTCAGCCTGTCCTTGTTGGGTGGGATTATGGGTATATTTGTGGGCGTAGGCGGGTCCTACGCATTGACAGAGTTTTTCGGCTGGAGCACTTTAATTGCGCCTGAGGCGGTAGCCTTGTCGTTTTTATTCGCTTTTGCAGTTGGTATCTTTTTCGGCATCTACCCCGCGCGCAAAGCCTCGCTTTTGGATCCGATTGAGGCGTTGAGGTATGAGTAAAACCGTGAGAGATTTTGAGATGTGGAGGTGGAGCTGTCAACTGGAGTCTGGTGAGAAGACACACTTAAGTGCGACTCTGGGTCTACTTTGCAACCAACACCAAACGATTCTTGACCTTGGAAATTTTCAATAAACGCACCACTTTTGAGCCACAGTCGTTAATCATAAAACAATCCCGCTTAATATCAACTTTGCGATAAAGATACTTTGATACATTGGCAGTAGGAAATACTAATGTGTTTCCTTCACTTGCTTTAGAGATTCCAATACCAGAAGGATGAACAAAGAATTTTCAAAATAGCTATGAAACCGAACGCGTTTTCGTTCCATTGCATGCCATTGTTAGGCCATCTCTTTACTTCATCACCACACTGTTTTCCTGAATAGTTGATTTCGTTTTTGAATTCAAGATGATATGTAAATATTTTTTATATTACAATTAAAGTCATTTTAGTTTATAACAGAAGCTGTAAATCACAGACAAACATAATGCTGATTATCGGCAGTGATATGGTGTCATGCCGTTTTTTTCTACTAACATGGTAGTTGCTAAATCTGGAGTGGGTTGACATAGATTTTAAAAGAGGAAAGATCAAGATCAGGAGAAAGGAGTTCTGGATACCTAAGACCGGAGAGAGAGAAATTCCGATAAACAGAGGAATGTTTGACCTGCTTCAAAAACTGAAAAAACAGAACGTGATGAACAGCAATTTTGTTTTTCATGGTATAGACGGGAAAAAATTGAAAATAAAGCTCAGGGAGGAACTAATCAGGATCACAAGGAAATGCGGTTTCCCTGACGTGACGAAAATACATTCGTTGAGGCACACATTTGCTAGCCATTTGATTATGAAAGGAGTTGACCTGCCAACGGTGCAGAAGTTGATGGGACACTCTGACATTCAAACCACTATGATGTACTCTCATCTTGCCCCTGATCACCTGGTTGACGCTGTGGACAAGTTGGATTTTGAAAACCAGAAAAAATAGGTGTGACTACCAACCTCCTGAAACTCAGTTTATCATAAAATTGTGATAGTTAAGACTTAATCTGACATTTCGAAAGGTAGTCTTAGCTAAGCTCTATGACTGCAAGAACGCCCTGTTGGTAGCCGATCTGCCCAACGATTGAATTGAGCGGACGCAAACATTAAGAGAGAAAGACTTTAGAAACCCTCAGACTTACAACAAAGCCACCAACAGTCCAAATTTGACCGCACTGTTTGCGTTCCGCCCGAATGAGTGGTTAGGCAAACTCAGGCAGTTTATAATTTTATGGACGTCCCCATCCTCCGTCCCTTTTATATCTTTCCTGAAATCTTTCCGACAACCCTTCAACAATTTCAAATTAAGTGACCAAAAATGAGCTTACGTCTTACTCACTTTGGACGTCTCTTTCTGTAATAATCTAGAGATTCGCGCAAATAGCGTTCCAAATTGGGAATATAAGCTTCTACAATTTTCAGTGAGGGTGCCTCAAATGTGGCTGTAAATTCACGTGACTCAGGGTCACTCCAAAACCCGAGACTTCCTTCACCACCAGTAGGTAGGTGACCAGGTCCCTCGATTTGTGTGGTGATTCTGAAATGTACGACTCGATCTCGCCACCAAAACAAAGCCCAGGCGGGTATCGATAGTTCATACCACTTATGCTCCGTATGCCAACTAGTATCTGTGGGATCTGGATAAAATCCGACTTCGTCCGTAATCACGTTTGCCCAGCTGGAGCCAATAAGCCTATCGATCAAGACTCGGTAGCGAGCACTTGCACCATATGGTTTTTTGTACGTGAACTCCATTGGCAGTCTGAGAATGTTTTGAATACCGCCTTTAAATGTTTTCTCGTTATCATTGTGCCACTGCGTTTCCCAACTCCAGAACTCACTTACAAGGGTTGCTATGGGGTGATCTCCCCAATTATGTATTACAGCAGTCATTACAAACCTCCTTTCTTTGTGTTTTTAACATCTCTAAAATGGAAAGCAGGACAAACGTCGAACCACACCGACTCCTACTTTCCGTCTAACAATGGTTATACAGTCTGTATAATACGGGAAACACAGGCTGTTTCTTTCAGTATAAGAAGTTCTCGTATCTTCTTGTTTATGTGCGAAACGCTTTTCATCTCAACGACTTACCTCCACATGTTGCATCAGGCAACTCGGGGTTATACAGACTGTATAAACCGGTTCAGAGTTCATCGACCGGGCTTCTCACGCCGTGGCCTCCCTTGTTTAGCACATGGGTGTAGACCATTGTCGTCTTTACGTCCTCGCGAGCCCAAAGTACTTGACGGTGCCAACATGATTAGCAGCCTCATAGTAAAAGAGTGTGCTCGACCTTTGCTTCTCATCGAGTATTTCTGAGACATGTCCCTTTCTCGCTGCACTCCTAATCGCATGCATCATTTACTCGCCAACCCAAAACATCCCTGGACATATTAATTATAACCCGATTTCTCTCGAAATCAATTCTGTTTATATAACATATTATAATCATTTATGCAATCTTGTCAAGCACTTTTTTAAATTATTTTCCCGATTGCCAATGTTCGATTTGGATAATTGGCTTTCGAAGTACAACCAGCAAAGGATCCATGACGGGAAGCATTGCTTTGGGAAGACGCCAATGCATACCTTTTTCGGATTCAATACCTTTCTGCCTGAGGCGGTAGCCTTGTCGTTTTTATTCGCTTTTTCAGTTGGTATCTTTTTCGGCATCTACCCCGCGCGCAAAGCTTCGCTTTTGGATCCGATTGAGGCGTTGCGGTATGAGTAAAACTGTGAGAGATTTTGAGATGTGGAGGTGGAGAGGCCAACTGGAACTCGGTCACAAGAAAAGTTTGAATGCAATTTTGTGTCCACTCAAAGTAAAAATAGGTAAAAACATATCAAAACAAATAAAAACAAATCAAAAATGAAAATTCTTAAGAATCAAAGACTTATTTCGTAATTTAATGATAGAGAGCAACTTACGAAAACACCCATATTAGACTCCCAGTCTCTCCGCTTTTTCCCTTCCTTTTTGAACCCAGACTTCTAAAAAGAGCAAAAGAGTGTAAACTATAAACTAAGACTTTAACTTACTTCAGTCTCAATCTCAGCTCTTAAGACTTAATCAATAAGGGATTACACTACAGACTTGAGACTTGGGATTTGAGACTTGAGGAATAAACACTTGTTCCCTCAAATCTCTTTCTCAGTTCTCAAGTCTCTTTTTTGTTTCTCAATAGTAAATTTTTGTTGACAAAAAAAGAAATTAAGCTTTTATTTTTTTAAGATGCAAAAATCAAAATTAGAACAGAGAACTTTCAGGTTGGAGGAACACCTTTTTGCTCTGAAATCATCGAGCTTTAAAAATTTTAAAAAGATTTACAAAGACCTTTTGAATCTTCGTGAGGAGATTTTATCCCTAAACTCCAATTTACCCTCCAAAAAGTCTCAAAGTGTTTTGGGAAGATCTCTGGATAGCATAGATTCAGTTGAGAAAAAAATCTCACATCTCGAAAATGAAATAGGTGATAATTTAACAAGACTTGCAAAAAGTTACCAGCGTTTTAAAACAGATTTTAAACAAACAGAGGATGAGAGAAGAACCTTCAAGACACTTTATGAGCTTTCAACCACGATATACTCTGAAACCGATATAAATATCTTATTGGATAGTGTGGTCGATTCCCTTCTGGATCTTTTCTCCTCAGAAAAAGCACTCCTCGAAATATTCAACCAAGAGAGGGCATCAATTTTTTCAATTGCAAAGGATAAGGAGAAAAAATCTTTGGATGAATATGAAGATAAAACTAAGGCGTTGATTACAGAGAATGCATATTCAACTGGTAATCCAGTATGCATGACCAATATCTTAGAGAGAGAACCGGATGAGGATAAAGATGAGCTTTCAGATTCGGTTAAATCAGTTCTATGTGTTCCACTTAAGTCAAAAGAGAATGTGCTTGGAACAATATATCTGGAGAACACAGAAAAGAATTTTGCTTTTTCCTCTGAGGATGCAGATCTTTTGGTCTCCTTAGCAGAAAGAATTGCTTTGGCAGTTGAGAATAACCTCTTGCTTTCTGAGCTTAAACAGTCACATGAGAAGCTCTTGGAGGATTTGAGGGAAAAATTTAAATTCGATGAGATCATCGGCAACAGTCCGCAGATGGTTGAGATACTGAAGACAGTTGCAGATGTTGCAGACACAGATGCAACTGTTTTGATCGAGGGTGAGTCCGGGACTGGAAAAGAGATTTTGGCAAGGGCAATTCATTTTAACTCCAGCAGGTCTAAAAAGCCATTTGTTACTATTAACTGCGCGGCTATTCCAGAGACCCTTTTGGAGTCAGAGCTTTTTGGATATGAGAAGGGAGCTTTCACTGGTGCCACCCAGAGAAAGCCGGGCAAATTTGAGATCGCAAATGGAGGAACAATCTTTTTAGACGAGATAGGTGAGATGAGCTCACTTTTACAGGTGAAAATCCTTCGATTTTTGCAATCATATGAGTTCGAACCCTTGGGTTCGAATCGAGTGAAAAGATCAGATATAAGGATCATCGCTGCTACAAACAAAGATTTGCTCTTGATGGTGAAATTTGGAAGGTTCAGAGAAGATTTATATTATCGGGTAAACGTTATAAATTTGAAACTTCCCCCATTGCGTGAGCGGAGATTGGATATCGCACCTTTAGCTGAAAGCTTTACTCGTAAGTTCTCTGAAAAACTCGAAAAAACCATCGAGGGAATAGACACAGAGGCTTTGAATCTTTTAGCTCGTTATGATTTTCCAGGTAATGTTAGAGAGCTGGAGAATATCATCGAGCGCGCTGTTATCTTAGCTAAAAGTACTCTCATAACAAAGGATGACTTCCCAAAAAATATCTTGAATGGTTCTGGGGATGAATCAAAAGTTGAGGTTCCGAAAAATTATCAGGAGTTGAAAATTTTAAGAAAAAAAGTTGTGCAGGAGGTTGAAAAAAAATTTATTAAAAACATCTTGGAAAAAAATTATAACAATATTTCAAAAGCAGCAAAAGAAGCCAATATGCATAGAATGGAACTTCAGCGCCTTTTGAAGAAATATCGTCAAATGTCCTCACAGTGAGGAAGATCCGACCTTTATTTTTCTGTTAATCCTAAATTTTTTTAAAAAATTATAAAAGCAACAATAAGAAATTCTTGTGACACATTTTGTTGCACAAGAAAAAATAGCTTTTTTTCAACTTATTTTATACAAATAGGTTATTTACCTGCAACGTAACTGTTACATTTTTTAACCAATTGGTTTTCAGCAGGTTCCAGTCTTCTTTCATAACCTTTTGATTTATAATCAATTACATTAGAAGAAAAACAATTTATAAAATTTTGGCATAAAAATTGCTTTTAGGAAGTTATGTTTTCTTAACTCTATGGTAATTAAGCAAAAACAGAAGGCTTTTAAACTCTATGTCAATAAAGGAGCTACAAGATCAGGTAGTAGAAGCGGCCCTGGAAGTCCATAAGAATATGGGATTGGGATTTCCTGAGTCCGCTTACACTCAGGCTTTAGCATATGAGTTCGATTTAAGAAAAATAGATTATGAAAGAAAGAAAAACATAAAACTTTCTTATAAAGGGAGTGTGGCTGGAGAATATACACTCGAGTTTGTGGTGAAAAACTCTATCATTGTTATGATAAAATCAGGAGAGCCAATTACCGAGACTGATGAGTCCAAACTACGAAGTTTTTTGAAAGCAACCAAACTCCATTTGGGGATGATTATAGATTTTGGAAAGGAGGTTTTAGAGATAAAAAATATCACAAGATAAAAATTTTAGGAAGGAGGTGAAGTGAATGCCAGCCAAGAAGAAAAAAACTGTTAAAAAGAAAAAGGTTACCAAAAAGAAAAAGCCCACCAGAAGGAAAAAGTAGACTACTGAGCCTGGTAGAAAAGAAAAGGGCTGATGCTCCATAAATTGTGAGTATCAGCTCTTTTTTATTTATCCTCATCCTTGTTCACTCTCCATAGATGGAGAGGGGGAATGGTTTATGTAAATTAAGGGGCTGTTGCTCAACTCATAGAATTTTGGAACTTAGGTTACTTGAAAGGGCGGTATTGCTACCCGGAGATAAAATTGTTCTAAAACAAAAGATACTGAATTTGTTATTGGGGTATAGCAATGTTTGACCAACCTCTTGATGTTCTGGACAGCGGAAGTTAAAAGAGCCTGAATAGTTATCTCTTGATGCATTCGCACTTTATCCAGTCCTCTGCAGATAGCTCGGGTTAACCCATGATAGTTTTTAGCTTCGCCGAATATAGTTTCTGGATACGTCTTCCGTTGCTTAATAGTGGCCTTAGTTTTTTCTGTTTTGAGATGGGCTAAAGCAAAATCTAATGCATCCCGGCGATCATAACGTATCACCGAGCAACCAGCCTCACCACCAGTGCATTGGCTTTTTAACTTACATGCTTTACACTTCTTTTTCTCAGCCTTATATACTGTCCAATGCCAGCGGTAGCTCCGCCCTTTGCGTTTGAGAATCTGATTTTCTGGGCAGATGCAAACATCATGCTCTCTGTCGTATACAAACTTGTCTGTAGGGAATCCACCAGTATATCTCCAGCCCCCGGTGGAACGGCGAGGAATACTGGGTAGTATCTCTCTATCAAAAAGATGGGCATAGATATCCACGCTACCATAGATTTTATCAGCGCACACCTCTTTGGGTTTTACAGGCTGGTGGTGTATTAGATCGGGTAACACTCGGTCATCTGTTACCGCAGCCGGAGTTACTTTCACCGCAGTAATCACCCGAGCTTTACTATCTACCGCCACATGTTCTTTGTAGGCTAATTGATAAGGAACACCTGGACGCTGATACACTGAAGCATCCGGATCGGTGGTGGAAACAAGACCTTTGTTGGCTTTCCCTCTTTGCCTTCTCTTTAACCCCTCAGTATTCTCTTGAGATTCCTCCTCCACAGGATTTTCAGAAAATACACGGTCAACATATTCTTTTGGACTAAATTTGGGCTCCACTAAATCCTGGCGAGGAACTATACTTTTTAAAGAAGCATTGGCCTTAATTATGGTGGAATCCACAAACACCTTCTCCCCACCAACTAAACCAGCCTCTATGCAGAGCCCTAAAACCTTCTGGAAAAATTGCTCAAAAACTTCTTTGCCGTAACGAGCACGGGCCTTGGAAATAACCGAATGATTAGGGGTGGACTCATCCAGATCGTAACCCAAATACCACATATAGGCCATATTCAAAAAAATCTCCTCGGCTAATCTGCGCTCAGAGGTGATACCGTAAAAATACCCAATCAACATCATCTTAAACAAAACCAAAGGATCAATAGATGGTTGCCCGGTATAACTGTAATAAGGCTTCACTAACTTCCGCACAAAACTCAAATTTACAACCTTAGCTACCTTCCGAAGAAAATGATCTTGAGGCACCCTCTCACTCAACGAAAAATTGTAAAACATCTTCTCCTGATAAACTTTTATTCCCATCATTGACTTATCCCTCCTCTCAAGTCAATCCTTGATGGGAAAGTATAAAATGTCTTCGTCCTTCGCAAGCTATTTATGGTCGTCATCCCTCCCTTAATTCAAAGACTTCGGCAACAGCCCCTTATAGTGTGGAAATTTCTAATTTCTTGAGATAGAAGGAGAGAGGATAAAGATGGTATTAGGGGAGGTATTGTTGGATGAGGTTAAGGGTGTGGTGGGCTGTGATAGGTATGAGCGGAGTAAGGAGAGGAGAGCTTGTCCGAAGGATCAAGAGATAAGTTGGACCCCCTCGGTATGGAAAAGATACAAAAGGAGGCAGAAGACATT
>JAUWYR010000016.1 GCA_030615745.1 Candidatus Zixiibacteriota bacterium
GGTCTCATTTTTGCGATGTTAAATTTTTATTAATAATAAAATGATTCCTTTTAACTCAATTTTAGTTTCGGCATCTTTGGATAAATCTTGATTACCCACCTATTTACTCCACAAGGGAAAAGAAGTGGATAAGACCCTTTGTTTTATAAGTTTACCTGAATAAGAAGAGATATTTTAATGAAGGTTTTGTGAGAAGGTCAAATAAGATTGCTGGGAGCTGATCTTACAGGGTTTCCAAATCCAAATCGAAGGTTCTTCGAGATCTTCCCATTTGCAGTAATCACAAAGGGTCAGAAAATCAGATTCCCCTCTATAGACGGGGCAAACTGTCTGGACTTTGAAAAAAAGACAGAAACTTTCAGGTGCAAATCGAATTTCGATCTTATCAAATCCAAAAGCTCCAGATATTCATCCAAAGTCAAATCACCCTGCTCAAGCCCCTCCTTTAAATCTTCTTCGGTCTCGTAAATCTCAGGGGAGATGACTTGAGCTTTTAGGGGGAAAGTTAAGATTATAAAAATTAAAAGAGGGAAAATTAAAAGCTGAAATTTTTTTAATTCTTTTTTGCCCATCCCCGAAATTTGGAGTGCAAGCCTTTCAGGCTTGCTCCTGTTCATCGGGGATGTTATCACCCCCGATAAGATTCACTTTTTAGCAGATGCCTGCCCCTGGCCGGGCAGGCAACCTGTGTTTTTCTAATTACTGCACGTAATATTTTGTTATTTATAAATAAATAAAAAAGGAGAGAAAAACAAAGAAGTTTTTTGAAAAAAATTTGAGAGTCATTTTTGGTTTGAACCTTCGCTCATCAGGGATGTTATCATCCCTGAAAAACGTCTTTTTCTTAGCGTATGACTACCCCTGGCCGGGCAGGCTGGCCATAAATTACTGACATTTTTAATTTGCAAAAAACTGACATTTTTAATTTGCTTTGACATTCTGTGAATTATTTCTTGACAGTAATTGTTATTTGTATTAATATATTGTTCTAATTGTTTTGTTGATATTATGCAAGTTTTTAGTTATTTCAGTATTTGGCTAATCAACTACGATGCAGGAACTTACTAAATAAGAGATGAAAGAGCACCAGACTACAGTTCGCAATCCAATTAGAACTTAGAATGAAGTATGAGTATATGATGAGTCAGAAAAGGACGCAAAACTCTGATCCTCCCGCTGCAAATCAGAAGCTGTTTCTTGGTAGCAAGACTTTGAACTTGAGAGAGATCATAAAACGTCTTCATAACCTTGTATCAGAAGCCGCTTCGAAAATACCTATGTATCAAGCACTATATGGAAAAACTCCGTCTATTAAAACCTTAACCGATTTCCGGCAACTGCCAATTATCAACAGGCAAACATTCGCGGAACTGGGGGACGTAAGCAAGGCAGTCTCCGATCCGTGGGACATCGTAGGTCCCTACGCTCCCTGGAACGCCGAGCGGAACCGTTTCCCTCTTCCGGTACTCCATAACGATACTGATGAAGAAGGCTTGATCGAACGACTCAGTTGGATCATGGAATATATTGGTTTCGAAAGAAGTGAAAGGATAACATTTTTGGTGTCCCCCCCTCACCAATATGGTGTCGCAGAGCTTGCCGATCTGTTGATTTATCTTGGTTTTCAGTGTCAGATAATTCAAGTGACGCACCAACCCCGCGGGAACTTGCGAAGGCTGCTGAACGAGGCCGGCGTAGTAAAGTTTTTTGTGGCGGCTGAACCAGAGTTGCTCGCAGAAGAATGGGCAGAGGGTGTTTCCGCAATCGTTACTTTCAATCACCCAAGGGACTTAAAAGGGCAATTCAGACATTTTGACATTCTTCATCTCGATGAAATTCCTTTGCTTGCCGTGCGGCAACAACCGATCCCTTATGCTTGGCTACAACACCATTTCTACTTTGAAGAAAGTGTCATTGGAACGCTGATCGTCACTACTCTTGGTCATGATTGTGGGCCACTTATACGATACGATACTGGCATTCGTGCTCGGCTGAATGGTCACAAGCTTTTTTTACCGGATGACTTAATATGAAAAAACTCAAGCAAAGCCACTTCTTTCCCCCGGAGGTGGAAGATAAGCTGAGGTATCTCTTTCGCAGGGTTCACAAAGAGCATCCATTCTACCGACACATCTTTGAAGAAGCGAAACTGAGTCCAGACGATGATCCGATTTCGGTCCTTGATCGTTTCCCCGTTATGGATAGGAAGGGTTACTTGGAACTTCAGAGAGATATCTTTTTTCGACTGAAGGGTGGACACTTTCTGACTGAGCGCACATCTGGAACTACCGGCCCTAAGAAAATCCGTTTTGTCACTCAACGGGATGAAGCCGCAGAGGAGGAATTATGTCTTCGCTTCTTCAGACAGTGTGGCCTTGCGCCATCGGACCGCGTTCTGGCAATCGACATCGACAGCCCGGAGATATATCTCTTTTATTCGCGGGCGCTTTTACGTATGGGGATTCATGACTTTTCATACGTGAACTTCGCTGGTTCTGGGGACGAGGCGCTTAAGCCACTGTTCACGTTTCGACCTACGGTCATCTTGACCGTCCCGTCTGTTCTATCCCGCTGTAAGGCTAAATTAGCTCATGCATCCGGACCGGATGGTGAAAGGTACCTGAAAAAGGTGCTCTACATAGCCGAGAATATGAGTCCCGAACTTAGGCACACGCTGTCTGAGGATATGGGTCTCGAAGTCTTCTCTTTCTACGGGAGTACTGAAATCGGATCAATGGCGGGGGAATGTCAAAAACATGAAGGTATTCACTTGTTTAATGATGCAGTTGTGCCCACGCTAATCGATCCGGTTGATGAGCGCAATTGTATAACTGGGCAAGTTGCCTGGACGACTCTCCACTTCACAGACCAACCCCTTATAAAGTACGTCAATGGTGACGTTATTTCAGTTGCCAAGGGTGAATGTACCTGCTGCCGCCATTATCCATTGATGACGCACATATCTAGAATAGACGACATCTTTACAATCTACGGTCAGAAATTCAGATACGACGACTTTAAGCGAGCCATAACGAGAGAATTGGGGGGCATTGAATCTCTCACAATCATAATTACTTCAGGGGATAAATGCGATAGAGTGGTATTTCGGGTGCCTGACTACCTGATCAAGGAAAGAGACGTTATCTTGAGGGCTGTTCATTTAATTGACGATTTCCATTACTTCCTAAAGATGGGCTTTGTTGTGACTGATATAGAGGTTGATTCAGGCTATGAAATTGTCAAGAGAAAATCAAATCGGGTGGTAGATCTTCGCGGTGAAGTATCGCCGCGACGCAATCGCCTGAGTTGTCGCCGTGTTTCTGTCCCAGTCAACGAAATATGCGGTCGACAATAAAGAAAGGAGGCGCGGAATGACTGAAGATAAAGTGCAGGCAAATTCAGAACACAAGCTGACAAAGGTTGATAAACTGGATTTCTGGAATAAGGACACAGTACCAGAAGATCAACACGAAGTTCCGTTGATCGACGATAAGGCAATTAAGAGGGGAAGTTGTCTTGAAGATACACAACGCGAAGCTTTTCAAACTAACCTAGCCGTACGAGGCCGCGACAATTACTGTGAGGTCATTGCCCTCTCCGTGGATATTCGAAAATCAGCCATTACCCTTGTGAACGTGGAAGACTTTGCTGAGTATAACAGGGTTCTCGCTGACTTCATCTGCTATGTAAAGGATACCTGGCGTAGTGAGCCAGGGAGATTCTTTGATAAATTCACAGGGGACGGAGCACTATGCTTTTGGGTCCTCCCTGAAGAGCCGCCCGCCTCAGAAAAGGACGAGGACGGGAAACCTCTTATCGACCATTATTATTCTATTTGGAACGACCGGGTCAAAAAAACGATCAAGTTTTCCATTGAAATAACGTGCAAGTTTATGGAAATTTTCTTGCCCAGTATTCGCAAAGCATGCGGACTCATACCAAAGGATTTCGGTTTCTCAACTGGTATCGACGTGGGTCAATGTTTCTTGACAGAATTGCGATCATCAAAAGAAGAGGAAGCTCCCAAGGATCACTACAAAGCACGGTATGGCCCGATCAAGTGTAAAGATTATGAGGAGATTGTTGTTTCCGACAATGTCACTATGATCGGGCGGGCAGTTATCGGTGCAGCCAGAATGACTAGAGCCGCCAATGCCTATGAAATACTTGTCAATTGTTATCCTGGCTCCGAGTTAAAAGCCAGAATCGACGATCCCAGTGAGCATGAGATCCGTGAAAACCTCCACTTCGGACTTGAGCTCACCTTCAGGAAGATTAAAGACTATTGTTACTGTCCCGTTGAGGTTTACCGAGTAAACACTGATCGGATAGAAAACCTTAAGAAAGAATTGGGCTTGGTTGAAGAAGACGAAGACACTTCTAAAAAGAGCGAAAAAGAGCCAGACGACACAACCTGCAAGCAGTCGAAAAATGAATAGTGAGTTGTTGATAATTAATACGACATTTCGTACCGCTAAAAGCGGGACGGCTACCTTAATCGAGGTTTTACGATACCTTGATAACATCGCCAAGAGCTGATAGGTAGCCGCAACCTTTCCGCCAGAGGCGGATCCACCTACGGTGGATAGGTTGCGTGATTCCAACATTTGCGTCCCGCTGCAAGCGGGACGGCTACCAAGACCACGGTTTTACGATATCCTAGAATATTCACCAAGTGCTGAAATATTAAGTAAAGCTGAAGCTTTACACTCCAAAAAGATTTATCTCACATCCTTCAACCCATACCTATCTATCTTCCGATACAAAGTCCTCTCCCCGATACCCAAAATCTTAGCTGCTTTCTTCCTGTTCCCCCCGACGTTTCTCAAAGTCTTTTCAATCAGCTCCTTTTCCACATCCTCCATGCTCAGATTTTGCTCCACTTCACCGGGTTTAACCTCTTTTCCCCACTCTGAGCTGACATCAACTCTATCTTCTGGTTTAAGCTCCTTTACGCCGGTTATTGCTCTTCTTAGCTCTGTTATCTCTTTTCTCAAACCTAAAAGCGCCTGGTAGATAAGCTCGTGCTCTGCTGTCTGAACTGATTTGCCGGTTATTACTGGAAGTGTTCTCTGGGATTCAAATTGTTTCTCCACATATCCCCTGACATCTTTTCCTTCTATTATCCTGTTAGGTGCTAAAACAAGCATACTCTCCAAAAAGTTCTTAAGCTCCCTCACATTTCCAGGCCAGTGATACCTTAAAAGCAACTCCATTGCCTCATCGCTTACCCCTGTTATCTTTCTTTCGCTCTCTTGATTTAGCTTTTGAATAAAATCATATACTAAAAGTGGAATATCCTTAGTCCTTTCCCTTAAAGGTGGAACATCGATTTTTACCACACATATTCTATAGTATAGGTCTGCCCGGAAAGAGCCATCCCTGACCATAGAGTCGATATCACGATTGGTAGCTGATATAACCCTCACGTCAACATTTATATCCTCAGTTCCACCAACCCTTAAAAAGCTTCTCTCCTCTAATACCCTTAAAAGTCTCACCTGGGTTTGAAGAGGAATCTCTGTTATCTCATCTAAAAATATTGTCCCTTTATCTGCTCTCTCGAAAAGTCCAGCTCGTCTGGATATTGCTCCGGTAAAGGCGCCCTTCTCATGACCGAAAAGCTCAGATTCTAAAACCCCTTCAGCTAAAGCCCCGCAGTTTGCCGCAACAAAAGGCTTTGTTTTCCTCAGGCTGTTTTTATGAATGGCACGGGCTATCAACTCCTTCCCGGTTCCACTCTCCCCGGTTAACAAAACAGTGATAACAGTCGGAGCAGCTTGCATAATAGCCTCTGCAATCCTTTTCAGCTCAGTCGACTTTCCAACAAGACCACACGATTTTAAAAAACTCCTCTGTTTTGTAGCTTTATTTATCTTCAGGTGAACTTCCTCTTTTTTTAGAGGAAGCCTTAAGGTCTCATCAGCTCCATAGCCCAAAAAGCTTTTAGAGTCTTTTTCGGAATCTATTGCTACAAAGAGCTCGGAGTGTGGACTTTTTAAATTGATCTTTTTTAACAAGCTCTCGCAGGGCAAATCTCCTATCCTTGAGTCCAAAAGGATGAAATCGAACCTTTGTTCTTTTAAAAGCTTAAGAGCAAAAGTTGAATTTATTGCCTTTTTTGTAAAAAGATTTAGATCACTTAATATATCTTTTATCTCTTGAACAAAATCGTCTCTATCACTTATCAAAAGGAGAGTTTCCATCTGAAATCCTTTTTAGCTCTCTTTTAAAAATTGTAGATAAAAAACTCACTTTGCAAACTTTTTTCTTCTTTTCCTTGGGAAATCTTTTTCTTTAAAAAGAACAAAATCGAGATATTTGTTTTTTCGGTCAACCTTTGCCACCTGAACTTTGACTTTTTCTCCTAATCTGAAGACTTTTTTGGTGTATCTACCTTTTAGCTGCTCTTTTACCGGGTCGTGGATATAATAATCATCAGAAACAGAACTCAGATGAACAAGACCCTCTACAAGAATATGGTCTAACTTAACCCAGAAACCAAAAGGCTTAACTCCAGAGATTATTCCACAAAAGACCTCACCTAATCTTTTCTCCATATACTCAAGTTGTTTAATTCTTAAAGATTCCCTCTCTACCTCATCTGCAATCCTCTCCTTCTCCGATGCGAGCTTTCCGATTTTGTGCAGACTCTTTTTTAATTTTTGGATTCTTTCAGAAGATAAGCTTTTCTGGATCAACTCTTTTAATATCCGATGAGTTAAAAGATCTGGATACCTTCTTATAGGGGAGGTGAAGTGTGTGTAGTGCTTGAAAGCCAGACCAAAATGCCCGATATTTTTTGGCTGATAACACGCCTTCTGAAGTGAGCGCAATAAAAGCTCATTTATAAGCTCCTCCTCTGGTTTCCCCTGAACCGACATTAAGAAATTTTGAATCTGTTTTGGTTTTAAACCATCACCAAAACCACAGTGAAATCCCAGATGGGAGACGAACTCACAGAAAGCTTTGATCTTCTCTCTTTCCGGCTTATCGTGAACCCGATATAAAAGAGGGATTTTTTGTAGGGTTAGGTGCTTCGCCACAATTTTGTTGGCCAAGAGCATAAACTCCTCTATTAAACGGTGGCTTTCCAATCTCGCCACCTGATATATATCCAGAACCTCTCCATCCTCTCCAAGAACTACTTTCGCCTCTGGAAGGTCGAAATCCAAACTTCCAGACCTCACTCTATTCTGATATAAGATCTTGCTTAATTTAAGCATAAGGCTCAAATCATTTTTCAAACCAGCTAAATCACCCTTGCCTTTTTCTGTGTCAAAAAACTTCTGCACCTGTTGATAATCCAGTCTTGCCTTACTTTTGATAACAGATTCAACTAACTTATAGCTTAAAACTTTTCCTTTTGGGGTGATTTCCAAAAGGCAACTTAACGTCAATCTATCCTTTTCAGGTTTCAGACTGCAGATATTATTTGAAAGCCCTTCAGGGAGCATCGGGATGACCCTATCAGATAAATATACGCTTGTTCCCCTTTCTATAGCTTCCCGGTCCAGTTTCGAATCATCCTTAACATAATGGGAGACATCCGCAATATGAACCCCTAAAAGGAAGTTACCATCTTTTGTCTTTTCCAGAGAGACTGCATCATCATAGTCTTTGGCATCAACAGGGTCAATGGTAAAACATCTTTTTTTTCTAAAATCAAGCCTTCTTCTTATCTCTTTTCTTTCGATTTTATCCGAAAGCGCCTCTGTCTCCTTCAAGATTTCAACAGGAAAACTGTCTTCAAGCCCGTATTCTGCAATCAAAGATAAGGTCTGGACCTCCGGGTCATCCCATTCGCCCAGTATCTTAACAACTTTCCCCTGTGGGCTTAAATGGAGGTCTTTTAAATCCTCAAGTTGCACCACCACCTTTTCACCAGGTCTTGCACCCTTTGAATTCTTGTCTGCTATGTATATATCCTTAAGGATTTTTGGATCATCTGGCTTTACATAGGCAAAATGTCTTTGTTTTTTGTAAATTCCAACTACCCTTTTTTGACCTCTTTCTATAATCTTTATTATTTCTCCCTCTGGATTTTGTCCACCTCTTTTTCTTTTGAGCCTGACAATCACTCTGTCACCGTGAAATGCTTTGCTGGTATCTTCAGGGTTGATAAAAATCTCTTTGCCATCATCCGTTGACACAAATCCGAATCCCTTTCTGTTGGTAGAAAGTGTGCCCACAACTAAATTTAGCTTATCCGGAAGCCCGAGCCGATTCTTTTTCAACTTCACTATATCTCCATCCTTCAAAAGCTCCCTTACAATCCTTCTGAAAGTTCTATATTTTGCCTCAGAAACTTTCATCATCTTTGCCAATTCCCTCACTTTCAAGGGACGGTAAGTTCTCTCAGAGATAAACTTAACTATTTTGTCCTTATCAATTTCCATAAACTTCAGGATTTAAAATCTCTTTTAACAATAATAGTATAAGTAAAACTTTCTGTCAAATAAAAAACAAAAACATTTATATCTCCCTTTGTGACGATTTTTAGCTTTTGAACCCGAATTCTATCTATAACACTGTCAGGAGGTAACTCCTGACAGCACGTGGGGAAATCTTATCTCATCGGGAATACAGGTTGCTTCACCATGTGTTTTTCGAAACAAAAACCCCGCATTATGCGGGGCTTTATAAAAAAACTCTGAAGATTAGTCCGAAATTAAAGGTCCGATTCCTCCTCTAACATCCGCACTCTATTTCTCATTGGAGCGAACTCTTCCTCTTCTGGTGAAAGATCGCGTAACCCTTCCAACATCATCCTTTTTTCCAATTTTGGACGACCAATCTTTTTTCGCCCTTCTAATCTTTTTTCGCGCCAGAGTCTTTTATGCTTTAGGGTCTGAAGTTTCTCGAACTGCTCCGGGGTCAATATCTCCTTTATTGTCAGTCTTTTGTCAACTCGATTCTTCTGAAGCTTAACTCTTAAATCTCCCATCTGTTCGATTTTTCTGTAGACCTCTCTTTTAACAGGTCTATCTTCGATCAAAAGGTCCTCAAGCTCCAATCTAACTATTTTCAGGTCAGCTTTCAGTCTGATCTTCTCCTTTTCAGAATCCAGCAGAAGGTCTCTTATTTTTTCCTTCTGCTCCGGAGCCAAATTCAGTTTTTCGGACAAAAGGAGCAATCTCTGATGTTGACCATACGAAAAAGAACCTGCGATAAAGACTAACAAAAAGACAAAGAGGGCAATTTTTAAAAACTTCTGTTTAAACATTTTTCACCTCCTTTTTAGATTATAATTTTCCCCTTCTTCTTTTTACCACTCTTTTTATCATGTCCTTGATGTGCTCAGCGAATCTCTCCTCAAAAAGGATTAGTCGAGCCTGCTGTTCCAATGATAAAACCTCTTTTGCCGCAAAAAGGAATTTTTCTCTTTTCTTTTCAAACAACACTCTGTTCTCTTTCAGATCATTCAAAATCTTTTCTATTTTTCTATGATCCATCTCTTCTTTACTTATCTCCTCTTTCAGCATTTTTAAGCTTTCTCTTTTTGCCTTCTCAAGCTCTTTTTGCTCTTTTTGAAAATCATTTAAAATAGGCAAAAATCTTTCAGACTGCTCAGTAGAGAGGTCCAAAGCCTCTAAAAGCCTCCACATCCTCAACATCTCAATTCTTTCTCTTATCTTTTGTTCTGCTTTTAATCTCTCAGCTTCTTTCTGGTGGAACCTCTGTGCTAAAAGCTCACCCTGTATCCAAAAAAGAGAAATAATAAAAATTAAAATCAAATACTTAAACCTAAACATATTTTCTCCTTTTTTTTAAATTTTTAACTGTTCGAGTTTTTTTTCAAGGATCAAAAGCTCATCTGGGCTCAAATCCTCAATAATTGTATTGATTTCACTCTCTTCCCAGTATCTTTCATCTAAAACTTTCTCCAGAAGGTCAAAAGTTTCTATCTCATCTTCTTCTGAAAGAATAAAGGTCCAATCCAAATCTTTCTCAGAAGACAAAAGCTCGGATAGTCTTTCAGTTGAGCTTTTGTATGAATAGAAAGTATAGTAAGTATCCTCTAAGTAGAATGATTCCACTCTGCTCCTATAATCCCTGTTGAAAAGGAATATCCCTAACAGTAAAATCACCAAAATCGTCGCAGAAAAAGAGATAAGCTCCGGTTTAAAGACAAAAGCTTTTTTAGTTGCCCTTTTATCCTCGATTCTTTTTCTGACCTCAGGTAAAAAGTTTGTCCAGAAAATATCAGGAGGCACCTCGGTTTTCTCTTTTTCCAAAATCTCAAATGTCTTTTGAATCTCTCCCAATTTCAATCTGCATTTAAAACAGGACTCAAGATGTTCTTCAGCGAGTTTTTTTTCTTTTGTATCTAATACATCCTCATAAAAGTCCACCAAAAGAAAAGAAATTTTCTTACAATCCATTTTAATGCCTCTTTAAATATAATCAGACAAATACTTTTTCAATTTTTTCAACGCTTGAAAATAGTTCGATTTAACCGCTCCCTCTGTTTTCCCTAAAACCTGAGCAATTTGATGATGGGATAGATTCTGGTAGAATCTTAAAACGAAAACTTCCTTTTGCTTTTCAGGGAGCCTTAAAATCGCCTGGTCAATATCTTTTTGAAGCTTTTCCTTCTCCATTTCTCTGGCAGGAGAATTGCTTGTGACCAAAGGCTTAGTTACCTCAAAAAAAGAGATAAATGATTTCAACTTTTTCTTTCTATTGAAATTAATGCAAGAGTTTATCGCAACTCTTATAAGCCAGGTTCTGAAACTCGATTCTCCTTTAAAATCCTTCAAATTACGGTAAGCTTTCACAAAGACCTCCTGGGACAAATCCTTGGCATCCTCTGTATTCCTTATCATCTTCAAAATAAGTCTAAAAATGGCTTTTTTGTATTTGCAAACCAGTTGGTTAAAAGCCTTTTGGTCTCCATTTTTAAATCTTTCAACTAAAGCCCAGTCTGGATCCTGGTTCATCTTCTTTTTAATTGGACAAAAAATCTTAAAAAAGGTTTAAAAAAATAAAAAAAATTTTAAGAAAAATAAAGTGAGGCAAAAAGGATATAACACCTACCCCTTTCCCATATAAGTCCTCTCAATCCCCAAAAGTATCCTTAGAGACATAGCTGCTGCTCCTAAGGCTGCGCCGATTAAGATTCCACGTTGAACCGCCATATTCGGATAAGCCATAATCCAATCGGTTAAAGGTGGAAGCTTTTTCCAGATGAATAGTCCCAGAGGAGTCCTTCCCATCATCACCACCACAGATGTTATGAGAAGTAATGTCGCCTCCTTAGTCCTGGCTCTAAATGCCCGGTAAGCTGCTGAGGCAATGAAAAATGCCAAGATGGAAAACATAGTCGACATCATCGGCTTCTGAATATTGTGGAACAAATAATCATAAGGGGTATTCTCTTGCGTTCCCCAGATTATTGCTGAGACTGCCATGACAAAAAGAAAAAATAAAAGGATAACTTTATAGCCCCAGCCCTTCTCTTTGTTTTTTATAGCATCTAAATTTGCCCTGGTGATATTCACTATCCCTAAAAGAAGGGTGAACCCTCCAACTATGATCACCCAGGTTAAAAGTCTCTGGCTGAAATCTACTATCCCCTTTTTAGGAACAAAGAAAGCAAAAACCATAACAAATCCAGCAAGAAATGCGATAAAAGCTGGAAATTGACGCCTCATATATTTTTACCTTTCCAAAAATAGTTTATAAAAGAATTTTTCACCCCATCCCAAAGTGATAGAGATTGCACCAAGAATAATGAATATCACTAAAATTATCTTCATAAGGTCTTGAGCCTTTAAGCTTCCTAACAAAAGAGGTTCTTTAGAGAGGTAGGCTGAGGCAGCATAAAGCTCCTCACCCATAAGAGTGTAATCACAGGAGGCGATGAAAAATGGAAGCTGATGGGGATTAGCTGTGCCAGCTATCTGAATTGCCCCGGTTGACTGACCGGTCTCTGCTAAAAGCAAAGATTCAGCATAAAAAGCCCCCATAAAAATATTTGCCGCAGGTTTTTCCCTAAGCATTATACCGCCAACAGCAGCAACATAGGCGAACTGCTCCCCTGCAACATATTTGACCATATCCTTTTTGTAATTTTCTGGTTTACCCGCATCTAAATAAGACTCCCTTACAATCTCCTGACCAGCAGCCAAAGCCATGGGATACAGAATCGGCACGATAAGAGGAGTATCATAGGTGGCGGTAATTTTCGCAACTTTGCCTAAAATTGAAAGACCAGCAATTGTCTGAATCTCATCTATCTCCTGAATTCCAGGGATGAATAAGACAGGCTTTCCCATCTCAGTGGCTCTTCCAACAGCCTCCTCAACCGCTTCCAGACCACCGATTTTTCTTATAAAAAGTGGTTTCCCCTTTTTAGCTGATTGAATATAAAAGATTACACTCATGCAAAACACTATCAAAAGAACAAACATATTTACTCTATCAGCTCGAAACCAGTTGACCTCTGGTTTGGCGTAGTTCGAAAATGAAAGGTTTGAAAAAAAATCTTTCTTTTTCGCCCTGACAGCATAGATGTATTCTACTGTGTCGATCAAGCCAATATCTTTATATTTACCTACATTATCATCTACAAAGGCGATGGGTTTTAAAACCGAATCGTTTTTGGTAGCTCTTAAAATCTGGTAACCATCGATATGCGTATGCATGCGTTCCGCATCTTTGTCATCCGAGGATAGGTCCCAAGAGAGCTTTAAAGCTTTTCCATCATCCCACAGGACATCTTTTGCCACTACATTTGAGGGTGGTGAAATTATTTTATCATTTTGAGAAAAAGTTTTGGTAAAGAAAAAAAATAAAAAAACTAAAAAAAATCCTACAATTTTTGAATTAAACAAAAGATTCATTTTATTCTTTTTCAAGCTCTTTTTTCAAATAATCGATGAGTCTAACAGGTGTGGGGTCTACCCCATTCAGAATTGCAAGATAAAAGCTTACAAAATCACCTAACTGAATCAGAGAAAAAATCCTTGCCAAAAGATTAGGACCTGAGCTTTCAACCTTAACTACTTTTATATTCTTATCTTGAATAATTTTTTTCACAATATCCATTCTCTTTTTAATCTTTAGAAAATCATCTTTATCTTTTAAAAATATAACTATCAGTCTATCCTCCAATCCCGATAAGATTTCCCAGCCGACCAGCTCGTTATGACCCAACTCTGGAAAAACGTTAGAGAATGCCAAAATCTTGGAGTTCTCGCACAACTGACCTTTCCATCTATAAGCCACAGCATCGAAAAAGTCGTTGGAGGAATAGATTATTGGAAGTTTATGGAAAATCTTTTCTGCTAATCTTTTGGCAATGTTAAAAGAAACCTTTGTCTCCATTCTGAACAAAGATAGATTTTCAGATAAAAATTCGATGGTCTTTTTAACATCACTTTTTTTATCTGGACAAAACTTCAGTCGGGAAAGAATCAAAAGGATGGGAACAAAGGAGTATCCTAAAGCTGCCCTGGGCTGATATCCAGTGGGAATCTCAACGAAACAAAAACCATTATTTTTGGTTAATTTTTTTAATTTTCCACCAGAGCTTAAAGCTATGATTTGTGCTTTTCTTTTTTTCGCTTGATCATAAGCAGATAAGGTCTCCTCAGTGTTTCCTGAATAGCTTGAGACAAAGACCAAGCTTTTCTCATCCACGAAATCTGGAAGAAAGTAATTTTTAGAGATAAAAAATGGGACCTTTATCTGGTCAAAAAGATAAGACCTCACCAGTTCACCACCAATGGCAGAGCCACCCATTCCAGCCACTATTATATTTTTTATTTTATCAGGGACGATTTTAGAAATGCTAACTGATTCTGCGATTTTAAAAGCATCTTCTATTTGTGAAGGGAATTTTAAGATTAAATCATACATCCCTTTCCGGTCAACTTTTTTGACCACATCTTTTTTATCTAATAAAGACATATTATCCCCTCAGAGCCGAACCTTTTTTTGTAATCCTCTTCTAAGAGCTTTTTTATCTTTTGCAGGTCAGATATTTTTAAAACCTTTTGGGCAAATTCTTTTGCCTCGATGTAGGTCACAGACCTCACTATCTTTTTTATCTGAGGGATAGCCATAGGAGAGGTGGAGAGCTCATCGATTCCCATGCCTATCAGAAGAACAGTTGCAAATGGGTTAGCCGCAATCTCTCCACAAAGACCTACCCAGATTCCGTTTCTGTGTGCTGCCTCGATTGTCAACTTTATCAAGTTTAAGACCGAGGGATGAAAACTCTGATAAAGATGAGAAACCCTTTCGTTACCACGGTCAACTGCCAATGTGTATTGAATCAAGTCGTTAGTCCCGATACTGAAAAAATCGCACTCTTTAGCTAAAGAGTCAGCCATCAAAGAAGCAGATGGAATCTCTATCATTATCCCTATCTTTATCTTCTGATCAAAATTTATTTTTTTTAACAAAAGTTCCTCTTTTACCTGGTTTAAAATCGATTTTGCTTCTTTAAGCTCCTCAACTCCTGATACCATGGGGAACATAATCTTGAGATTCCCCTTGGCGCTTGCTTCAAGCATTGCCCGAAGCTGGATTTTGAAAAGCTCGGGAAGGTCAAGGCAGGCACGAATAGCTCTCCACCCTAAGAATGGATTAGCCTCAACTATATCTGACCTATCTCCGGCAAATTTATCCCCACCTAAATCGAAAGTCCTTAAAACCACGGGCAAAGGATAGATCTTCTCAGCTATCCTTTGATATGCTTTTTTTTGCTCCTCTTCTGAAGGAAGCTCCGATCTGGCTAAATACAAATACTCTGTTCGGTAAAGTCCTATTCCTTCTGCACCATATTTAGTAGCCATCTCAACATCTTCTAAAAGCTCGATATTTGCCTGTATTTCTATTTTCTTTTTATCTTTTGTTTCGCCGGGCAAAGACTTAAGACTTAAAAGTTTTCTTTTCTTTTTTAGGATATCTTTTTGTTTTGCTTCATATTGAAAAATAGTTACCTCATCTGGCGAAACTATCACTACTCCTCTATCCCCATCTATTATAACAAAATCACCTTTGTTCATATTTTTCAGTCCATCCTTTAACCCTACCACTGCAGGAATACCCAAAGATTTAGCCAGAAGTGCCACATGAGATGTTCCTCCTCCCAAATCAGTGGCAAATCCTGAGAGCTTATCCTTTCTTATATTAACCAGATCGCCAGGTGAAAGAGAATGAGCCATCAAAACCGCGGGTCTTTTTATCCTATCTAAAGCCTTTCTTCTTTTTCCCAAGAGGTGAGAAAGCAACCTGTTGCTAACAGCCTCTATATCATAAACTCTCTCCTTTAAATATTCGTCTTTTGAGGAGGAGATAGAATTTATAGTCTTTTCGATAGTTTTTTTATAAATCCATTCAGCGTTGAATTTATTTTTTTCTATTTGCCTTATCACCTCACTATTTATCACCTTATCCTCTAAGATCAGAAGCTGAGCATCGAAAATTTTAGTCTGTTCCGGGTCAACCCTTTTTTTAATCCTTTCTTTTATCACCTGAATTTCTTTTCTTGTCTTTTCTAGGGCATTTTTAAATCTCTCGATCTCCTTTTTAACCTGATGTTTTTCCAATCTTTGTTTTTTTATCTCAATCTCTTCTTTATCCAGAAGAAAAACCTCTCCCATAGCTATTCCTGGGGAAGCGGGTATACCTGAAAGTGAAATTTCTTTTCTCATTTTACTCCTCGCCAAATTTAGACTCAAAAAGCTGAATTAATTTTTCCAAAGCTTGGGCTTCGTCTTCTCCCTCGACTCTGATTTTTATAGTGCTACCCTTTTCCGCAGCCAGCATCATAACACCCATAATGCTTTTCCCGTTAATCTCCAGGTCATCTTTTATCAATCTTATCTCGGATTTGAACTTTGACGCAGTCTGAACCACCATAGCTGCGGGTCGGGCATGTAGTCCTAACTTATTAGTGATTTGAACCTCTTTCTCAACCAAACTAACCCCTATTTTTTACAAACATTTTACCCGAAAGTTGCTTAACCAAACCTTTGAGCTCCAAAGACAAAAGAACTGTCAGTGCCTGGGGAGTGCCCACCTCTCCCTTTTTAGCAATGCTATCGATGTGGGACGGCTCTAAGGATAAAAGATTAAAAATCTTTTTTTCTTCAAAAGATAGGTCTGAAACTTTCTCTTCTTCAATTTTTCCCCGATGAACTTTTAAAACATTTTCAAGCTCAGAGAGGATGTCATCAACTGAGCTAACCAATGAGGCGCCCTGTTTGATCAACCAGTTCGTTCCCTCGCTTCTTCTTGAGCCGATGTTTCCTGGAACAGCGAAGACCTCTCTTCCCTGGTCAAGAGCATATCTTGCTGTGAGGAGCGCGCCACTTTTTTTAGGAGCCTCCACCACCACCACTCCAAGACAAAGACCGGAGATCAATCTGTTTCTTTTAGGGAAATTCTCTGCCAAAGGTTTGGTCCCCATCAAAAACTCTGATAAAAGTGCACCATTTTCGGAGATTTCTTTTGCTAATTTTTCGTGCTCTTTTGGATAGACCAAATCCAATCCGGACCCAAAAACTGCAATGGTTCTTCCTCTCTGTTCCAAAGCTGTTAGATGTCCAACAGAATCGATCCCCCGAGCCATTCCACTCACGATGGTGATCTTCATCTGGCTAAGTTCTTTAGCTATGCTTTTGGCAATCGATTTGCCGTAATGTGAGGCGATCCTTGTTCCCACTATAGCTATTGAATTCTTATCCTCCTTTGTTATTTTGCCTTTGACAAAAAGAAACGGAGGAAAATCAAATATATTTTTTAGATTCTGAGGATAAAGTTTGTCTTTATAGATCAGAAAATCAAACTGGTGTTTTTTTAAAAGAGCTATTTGTTTTTCTGAAAGCTCCCAGTTAGCACCTTTTTTAATATTAAAAGCAAGCGTTTTCCCGATATCTAATATCTCTGATAGTCTTTTCTCAGAAGCTGATAACACATCACCTGGTGAGCCGAAATGCTCGACCAAACTAACAAAGCGTCTTGGACCAATCCCTTCTATTGTTGAAAGCGCAATCCACTCTTTTATCTCAGCAAAATCTAACAACTTTTTTTCCTCTTTTCTCTTGATCGTTGCCGACTAACTCTTTTTCCAAAAGCTCTAAAAGCTCTGTAATCCCCTCTCCGGTCAAAGCTGAAATCTTTAGATAGGGAATATCTATTTGGAGCTTAAGTTTTTCCTTTTCCTTTCCGGACAGGAGGTCTATTTTGTTTAAAGCTACAAATTTTTTTTTCTCCAAAATCTTTTGGTCATAAAGTTTAAGCTCCTTTTTGAGTGCGGCTAACTGTTTTTTTAAATTTTTCAAGCTCACATCCAAAAGAAACAGAAGTATCTTGGTTCTTTTTATATGCCTTAAAAATTGCAATCCCAATCCTTTTCCTTGGTGTGCTCCTTCAATTAAACCGGGAAGGTCTGCCACAACAAAACGACAAAAGTTCTGGAGTTTAACCACGCCTAAGTTTGGGGAAAGGGTGGTGAAAGGATAGTCATCTATTTTAGGTCGGGCCTCTGTTATCTTTGCCAAAAGGGTAGATTTTCCGGCATTAGGGAATCCAACTATCCCTACGTCCGCAATCAAATTCAGCTCTAAAGATAACCTCTTGGTTTCTTTTTTCTCTCCCGGCTCAGCTCTTCTCGGAGATCGGTCAGTTGGGGTTTTAAAGGAGGCATTTCCCCTTCCCCCTTTCCCTCCCTTAGCCACCACTTCCCTTTGGCCATCCACAACTAAATCAGCTAAGACCGCATCTGTTTCCAAATTTTTGATAATTGTGCCCAATGGAACTTTAATCAAAACATCCTTCCCCTTTTTACCAGTTTTGTCTTTTCCTTTACCATCTTCTCCGTTTTTAGCACGATAGAACTTCCTGTATTTAAAATCTCTTAAGGTAAAAAGACTAAAGTGAGCTTGAAAAAATATATCTCCTCCATCTCCACCATTCCCACCATCGGGTCCACCTTTGGGAACATATTTTTCCCGGCGAAAGCTCACACATCCCCTGCCTCCATTTCCAGCCTTAACAGAAATCTCAGCATAATCTACAAATCTCTTGATCGTTGCCGACATCTTTTGCAAACCCTTTCTTAGATTTTCAAAAGGTTAAGCAAGCTCTCTTTAAGTTGAGCAGGCCCCACCCCTTTTTGCAACCTCCCACCGTAGGCTAAGGAGATCTCCCCGGTCTCCTCAGAGACGCAGATTGATACAGCATCAGATTCCTCAGTTATACCTATGGCAGCTTTATGCCTCATACCGTAAAGACTGTTATACTCCGGCTTTACGGTCAAAGGTAAGGTGCATGCTGCTGCCACCACTGTCTCACCTCTAACAACAACTGCTCCATCATGTAATGGGGTATAGGGGGTAAAAAGGGTGACCAAAAACTCCGCTGATACCTCAGCATTTAAAGGCTTTCCAGTTAGTATAAAATTTTTAAGCCCAACATTTTTTTCCAAAACAATCAAAGCTCCATAGCGAAGCTCTGAGAGCCTGAGCGAAGATTTGACTATCTCATCTAAGGCTTTTTGCTCCTCCAACCGGTAGAACCTTCTTAATAGCCTACTATGGCCAATCTGAGCCAAAGCACTTCTTATCTCAGGCTGGAAAAGAATCACCAATACAATAATACCAACAGTGGCGATATTGGTGATAAGCCATTTCAAACCCTCTAAATTAAACCAGAAAGCGCTGAATGAGACTAAAAAAAGTAAAAAAAGCCCGGTCAAAATCTGAACCGCCCTCGTCCCCTTAACTAAAAGTAAAAAATGATAAAAAAAGTAACCAACGATCCCTATATCGATAAGGTCAACTACCCCGAACTTTATAAATCCGATTCGGAAAAACTCCATCTGTCTATCTTCCTTTTTTTATCGAATCGACTATCTTCGCGACCTTTTTGCTCTCCTTCACATCATGCACTCTCACTATGTTTGCTCCATTCATTACAGCAACTGCTAAGGCGGCTAAACTCCCTTCCAATCTCTTTTCCTCGGGCAAATCCAATATTTTACCGATGAAAGATTTTCGAGAAGGTCCAACTAAGATGGTTTTTTTTAAGTTTTTTAAAAAGCTTAAGTTTTTTAGTATCTCTAAATTATCCTCCAGCCTTTTGCCAAATCCTATTCCCGGATCTATTATAATTTTATTTTCATCTATGCCTGAGTTTTTTGCAACTCTTATAGCTTCTTTTAAATAGCTGGTTATCTCTTCAAAAAGGTCATCATAATATGGATTTTTCTGCATATCTTTTGGTGTTCCCTTGATATGCATCAGGACAACCGGGACATCAAAATCTTTTATAACTTTTCTCATCTCAGAATCAAACCTTAAGGCGGATATATCATTGACCATTGAAGCACCTATATCCAAGGCTTTTTTTGCCACTTCTGATTTATAAGTATCCACAGATATTGGGATATCAATCTCCTTTGCCAGACCTTCTATCACCGGAATCACTCTTTTTAATTCCTCCTCAACTGAAACCGGGTCGGACCCGGGTCGGGATGATTCTCCGCCCACATCGATAATATCCGCACCATCCTCTGCCATCTTCATCCCCTGTTTTAAAGCCTCTTTTGTATCTAAAAATCTTCCACCATCATAAAATGAATCCGGGGTAACATTTAGGACACCCATTAGGTAGGTTCTTTTGGAAAAATCAAAGTTTTGATTTTTAATCTTCAAGAAGAAATTCCTCCTCCACCACCTTCGTTAGTCTTTCCACTCTTCCACCCTGTTCTTCCTTCAATTGAAATACTTTTAGGAGCATTTAGTATTTTTCTCTCTAACTGACAAACTTCACTAAAAATACAGTACCTGTCAGATCTAAAAATCAACCTATTCTGTGGGATTAGACTTTCTAATTTCTTCTCAGCTATTTCTTTCTCTGGTGGACAAAAGCGTTTGTTTGGTCGACAGGATATCTTGCCAAGTTTAAAGATTAGGTAGTCCATTGATGCTGGGGTGGGGGGTCTATGATTATTAGAAAGTTTGCCCCATTCTTCCCATATCTTTCTCCATGCTTCACGGTTTAATCTATCTACTATAGAATACTGATAACAATAAACATCCAAGAAACTTGCAAGTAAAGGGATGCGAAATTGGAGAATCCCAGTTCTCAAAGCTACTCTCATAGTATTTTTGTCACTCATCACATCCAATTTCTCTATGTTTCTTTTGTATTTCCATACTCCTAAATCAGCCATATCTCTCAAGAACATGTGAGCCTTCTTAGTAGAAAAGCCATATCGTTCCTCGGCTGCCAGTGCTTTAACAATCTCAACTACATCTCCATCGTAAAACTCATTAATTTTGTATGCTGATGAGTCATATTTTTCTACCAGTAATCTTGCAGAATTCAACATCCACGGCTTTCTTTTATCTCTCTGTGATTGTGCACCAAGAAAATTAAGAAGTTCGTCTACCAACAAATCATTGTCCTTTACTTTTTCAGGATTGAAACAGTCTGGGTGTCTCTTATAAAATTCAAAAGGATTACTTTTTGCATGGACATCAATATTAAAATCCTGAATTGCTGTAAAAAATCTTACATTGGCGATTTCCTCCTTAGTCAAATCAAGGGTATCTAACTGAACTTTAATGATATTACTTTTGTAAATGCCTTCTAATACTTTGGCTACAGCCAGACACTCTCCATTAGGATTAATCTGTGGCGACAATACCTTTTCATGGTTTTCTTTCCAGTATTTGTGGAATTCGGAGATATATTCTAGAGACAGAGTAGCTTTTTTCTGATAGAGGTACTTATTAATTTCATTCAATATATTTGCGGCTAGTTCATATTCATCTTCGCCTTTAAATTTTTCAGCCTCAAACGTGAACCCGCAATGTTTCGCAAGTTTTTCGAGAAAATTGAGAAAATTAGACATGTTGTGCCATTTTGCTAAACTTTTTCCAGCCTCTCATTCTCGAAAGGTAATTGGTCATATCAGATACATCATTATCTGAGAGATATCTTTCTGAAAAGAAACAGTATTCAATACCTTTTCTTTCAAGTATTTTGATAAGACCCTCAAATTTTGTTTCTCTAAAAAGTTTGCTTTTTATGAGGAGCACTTTATTGATATCCGCTAAATCAAATTTTAATTTCTTAGGTATCACCCATTCGTTTTCAAAAAGAGGAATTTCTTCATACAATTTTCTTATATTACTTCCATAATTTTTTGGAGAAATTGCTTTATTCCTTTTGTAAAGCCCGATTGCGTCAAATTTAAAAGTAACATTACCAAAGAATTCAACAATTCCTTTAGTTATCCTATCTGATAATGAAACCAGTCCATTTTTCGCACCACATATAGATTCACCTTTATTAGCTACAATCGTTTGTTGTTTTAGAATTAGAGGTGCATTTTCAATGAATGTTGTATGATAAAATACTGGTGTCAACTTTGCTTTTTCCCATCTTGAAGCTAACTGATCCATTTTATTTCCTCTTTTCATACACTATCAAATATTGATGATTTATTTTTAAATATTCGCTTGTATTTCGAGTCTCTAAGTTTTGCTTTTCCTGAGTTACAACCACAATTTCCTTTAGCCAGAAATCATCGTTTGAGATTAAATCTACTATCCTCTTAGCAAGAGGTTCTATATATCCATTTATTCTTACATCTTGAGTCTGGATGACAATGAATCCTTCGTCAGTTATGGTAGATAACGCACTATTTAAAATTTTTCTTATCTCCTCAAAGTAAAATTCAATGTTTGAATGAGTGGGGTTATTGCTCAAAAAAGGCGACTTAATAAAAAGTAGTCCTTTATTCTTTTGACCTTCTCCCTTAGCGAGTTGTATTTTTTTCTTAGACTTAAAATCAAAAGTTAGAGTTGAATGCCCATCAGAATTTGAATATCTATCGATTACATTCTTATTTAAACGCTTTTCAAAATCTTTATGCGGAAAAACCCATACTGTTGTGGTTTCAAGTTCATCTAATTTTCTTTTTAGCGGTGGTTTCTCACGAGTAGGGGCAATCAAACCATATTTCAATCCTCTTTCTCTTATCGTTAAAGGAACTGGAGTCTTAGGTTTTTCAAAAATTGGAAGATACTCGTGTGCCAGAAGGAGAAAATTGTATTTTATACTGTTTGAATACCAAAATCCTGTAGTCTTGCAATTATGTTGCCTTTTGATAACAAGTTCCCTCAATTTAAATCCAACATTTAAATAAACATCTATGAGTCTAAAGCCTAATGGAATCACATGTTTTTTTCTTCGCGTATCTCCTATCAAAATTGCACATTGTCTCCCTGGCTTTAGGATTCTAAAACTCTCTTTAGCAACTTTTGACATCTCCTCTAAGAAATCATCAATATCAAAAAATGATAAATCACCTTCTTTAGAATTAGTATAGTGGATTATATTTGCATAAGGAGGATGGGCACAGATTAAATCAACGGAGTTATTTTGCAAAAAAGACAAATCTCTTGCATCACCAACTGATAGTTTGGGTTCATAGATTTTAGGGTTAGCTTTCTGGTTAATAAATTCTAACAATTGTTCTTGATCGATCTTAAAGCTCACATTCCTTTTCGCCAATTCGATCGCTTTATCGTTAATATCAAAGGCAATACATCTCCTGCTCAATAATTTGGCTTCGACTGCCGTAGTGCCTGCACCACAAAAATAATCAAGTACAACCTCCCTTGGTTTTGAATATCTAAGAATTACATTTCTCGGTATATAAGGTGACCAGTTTCCTCTATATTCTCCACTATGAGTTGCCCAATTGCCCCTTCGTTTGAAACTCCAGACTGTTGTTTTCTCTCCTTTAAAATTCTTTGGATAAAAAGTCTTTGCTTTCTTGGAACCTTTTAAAACACTGACGTTAACTCCTTCTGCTTTGGTAATAAGTCGCTCAATATATCTATAGGTAACCCCGTATTTCTGTCCAATCTCCAAATCAGAAACTCCCCTTGCCTTTTCCCGCAAGATAGCTTTCTCAAGCTCCTTTTCTGTTTTGAATCTTTTTTTTTGATTAGACACTAAATCTCCCTATCTTATCAATCCGCCGCTTCCCCCCATCCTATGCAGATAAATATTTATCTTTAATCAAAGCCAAAGCCAAAGCCTTTTTTTTGTCATCTTTTAAAGTCCCTCTTGAAGCTGTGGTGATGGTCTGTGCTCCTAATTTTTTGACCCCTCTTAAGGTCAGGCAGAGCTGTTCTGCCTCCATTATGACTAAAACTCCTCTTGGTTTCAACGCCTCCATCAAAACATCAGCTACCTGGGAGGTGAGCCTCTCCTGAAGTTGAGGTCTATGTGCCAGAACCTCAATTACCCGAACTAATCTCGAAAAACCGGTTATCCTGTTATTGTCAGGTATGTAAACTATATGAACCTTTCCGAAAAAAGGGAGAAGATGATGCTCACACAAGGAATTAAAGAATATACCTTTGGCGATTACCATCTCATCATGATTTGGAAAAAAATAGTGCTTGAGCTCTTTTTTTGGGTCTTTTTTAATACCGGAAAAAAACTCCTGATATAATTCCGCCACCCTTTTCGGAGTTCCCTTCAGACCATCCCTTTTGGTATCCTCCCCAACAGCTTCCAAAATCATCTTTATCGCTTTCTCGATCTTTTTTTTGTTCATTTCTCTTGATCGCTGCCGATCTTTTGATCGTTGCCGATCTCTTGATCTTTACCGACTTTTTTCTCATCTTTTAATTCCAAAGGTTTAAGTTCTTCACCCTTTAAAATTCTATCGATCTGTGAGCCGTCCAGAATCTCCCTCTCTAATAAAGCTTTAGCTAAACGGTGGAGCTTGTCCATATTTTTACTCAAAAGCTCAGTGGCTTTTTGTTCCGCTTTCCCCACAATACCTCTTACCTCCTCATCTATCTGTTGAGCAGTCCTTTCACTGTAATCTCTGTGTTTAGCGATTTCTCTGCCCAAAAAAATTTCCTGTTCCTTTTTTCCGAAGGTCAAAGGACCGAGTTTTTCACTCATTCCCCATTCGCAAACCATCTTTCTCGCAAGTGCAGTTGCTTTTTCGATATCATTTCCTGCTCCAGTAGTCAGGGAGTCAAACACAAGCTTCTCTGCCACCCTTCCTCCTAAAAGATGGACTAACTTGATCTCCAGATATTCTTTTGAATAGGTGTGTTTCTCATCTATGGGAAGATAATGGGTAAGTCCAATAGCCATTCCACGAGGGATGATGGTCATCTTATGAACTGGGTCCGAACCAGGAATAAGCTTTGACACCAGCGCATGACCAGACTCATGACAAGCGGTGATTTTTTTCTCCTCATCTGAAATGACTAAACTTTTTCTCTCAGCACCCATCATCACCTTATCCTTCGAATCTTCGAAGTCCTTCATGGTTACCTCGTTGTGATTCCTTCTCGCAGCCAAAAGAGCAGCCTCATTTACCATATTAGCTATATCCGCTCCGGTAAAACCTGGGGTTCCCCGGGCTAAAACCGAGAGGTTCACATCTTTTCCTAATTTGATTTTTCTGGTATGAACTTCAAGAATTCCTTCCCTGCCCCTGACATCTGGAATATCCACAACTATCTGACGGTCGAATCTCCCTGGTCTTAAAAGAGCAGGGTCTAAAACATCCGGGCGGTTAGTAGCCGCAAGGAGTATCACACCCTCGGTCGATTCGAATCCATCCATCTCCACCAAAAGCTGATTTAAAGTCTGTTCCCTTTCATCATGTCCTCCCCCTAATCCTGCTCCCCGGTGTCTTCCAACTGCATCTATCTCATCGATAAATATTATACAGGGAGCACTTCTTTTTCCCTGGTCGAAAAGGTCTCTTACCCTTGAGGCTCCTACACCAACGAACATCTCGACAAAATCTGAGCCGCTCATGCTAAAAAATGGCACCTCAGCCTCACCTGCAACCGCTCTTGCTAAAAGAGTTTTTCCGGTGCCAGGAGCTCCCAAAAGCAAAGCTCCTTTGGGTATTTTCCCACCCAATTTTTGAAATTTGCTCGGGTCTTTTAAAAACTCTATTATCTCCTTAAGCTCCTCCTTGGCCTCATCTGCACCAGCCACATCGCTGAAGGTAACCTTTGGTCGGTCACCTGACAAAAGCTTCGCCTTGCTTTTACCGAAAGTGAAAATCCCTTTTGACCCTCCCTGCATCTGCCTGAACAAAAATAACCAAAAAACCAGTATCAAAATCCAAGGCAATGAGGTTAATAATATTCCGGACCAGTTAGTGGTAGGAGCTTCTGCATCTATCTCCACACCCTTTTGCTCTAACCTCGTCAAAAGTTCTGGGTCCTCAAAGGGGAGATGAAGCTTGAACTTCTTATACTCTTTGGAGATTCCTCTCTCTTGATAAGTTACAAAATTTCTGAACTCACCCTCCACATCCTTCTCAACCAATTTCACTTTGAAAATGTTGGAGTCATCCAATTCCTGGATGAATCTGGAGTAGGAAATTGGGAGAACATTCTTTTTGCTCCGGGAATAATATTGGAAAACAGTTACCGAAATTAAAATCAGAAAAACCCAGAAGAGAAGAGTTCGGGTAGCCCTTTTCCAGGGAAACTGGTCTTTGCCCTCTGGGGGAGCACCTTTGGGGTATCTACCCCTTCTATCTTCCCTTTTTCTTTGAGGAGGAACTCTTTTTGAGTTTTTTTCTTTTGGCTTGTTCATATGATCTCACCAGGCTTTCGATTTTTTTTCATCCATCTTAGCTATATACGGTAAGTTTCGGTAATTTTCATTATAATCTAACCCATAACCTACAACAAAATTATTTGCAATCCTAAAGCCTATGTATTTAATCGGTATTTTTGCTTTACGTCTTTGTTTTTTATCCAAAAGTGTAACGATCTCTAAACTTTTTGGTTTTCTGGTTAAAAGATTTTGACGGATGTAGTTTAAGGTTAACCCTGTATCCACAATATCCTCAACGATTATAACGTCTCGCCCTTCGATATTGGAACTCAAATCCTTCAAAAGTCTTACCACACCGGATGCCTTTTTTTCTGAGCCATAAGATGCCACTGAGATGAAGTCGACCTCATGAGGAATTTTTATCTGTCTCATAAGATCTGAAAGGAAAACAAAGCTCCCTTTTAAAATACCTACTAAAATTGGATTTTTATCCTTATAATCTTTGGCTATTTTTCTTCCGAGCTTTTTTACTTTACTTTTTACCTTCCATTGAGGAATTATCTTTTTCAACTCTATCTTTTCCATCTTTTGTTACTTTGATCTTTAAAACTTTTTTTGTCTTTTCAGTGACTTTGAAATCTTCAGAGATTCTATGTCCTGTCACCCAGGCGATTTTTTTATCCGAGACTAAAAGCAAAACATCATCCCGCTTATATGAAGGGATTTTTTTATCTATCAAAAAATCAGATAGGTTTTTTTTCCCTTTCATTCCCAGGGGCTTAAACCAGTCTCCATCTTTTCTACTCCGTAACCTTAAAGGAAATTTGAGCTTATCTAAATCTAAATGTGCCTGGTATGGGTCTTTGTTTTTTTTAATATCATCTAAAGAGAAAATTTTTAAAATCTGAGACTTGACCTCTAAGCCCGAAGATTTCAAGTTTTTTTCTCCAGGAGAGTGAAAAACAAAGCTATGCTTTTTCTTTTTCCCCTTCTTGTAAAAACAAAGATAATCCTTTGAAACATAAGAAGACAGTCCTTTTCCGAAATCGATTTTTTTGCCTGTCTGGTTTTTTTCAACAAGGTTTAAAAGCCTTTCTGCTGGCTCAAATCCGATTTTTTTCAAACTCCCTTCGAGCTTCTCCAGACAGATTCTTATAATGATTCTTTTTAAACTTTTATCATAATCAAAAAATTTTTTCAAATCAAGGATAATTTCTATCTCATTTTTTTCAATAAGACTTTTCTTAAAAAACTCTAAAGCCTTTTTTTTGAGATATTTTTCCTCCTCTGATAGTAAATATGAGGTTCGACCTAAAACCTTCTTGATCTTAGGATTATATTCCCTCTCGATCAAAGGCAAAAGTTTAAGCCTCAGTTTATTTCTTAAAAAATCGGGTCTTAGATTAGAGGAATCTGTCCGGAATTTTATTTTTCCCCCCTTTAAAAAACCTTCGACCTCTTCTCTTTTAACCTCGATCAAAGGCCTTATAAGTTTATCCCCCTTTGGTGGAATTCCAGATAGACCTAAAGAGCCTGAACCTCTTAGGAGTCTCATCAAAACAGTTTCTGCCTGGTCGCAAGCGGTATGACCTAAAGCAATCTTTTGAGCCTTAACTTTACTTGCCACCTGATTAAGATAATCGTATCTTGCAACCCTTGCACCCTCCTCCAATGAAAGCCTTTTCTTTTTGGCTAATTTTTTAACATTAAAGGACTTGGAATAAAATTTTAAGCCTAATTTCGAAGCTAAATTAAAAACAAACTCTTGGTCTTTATCTGATTCTTTTCCTCTTAATTTGTGATTTAGGTGTGCTATGAAAAGTTTTAAATCATACTCTTTTTTAATTTCTGTTAAAAGATAAAGTAAAGCCACAGAATCAGGACCACCTGAAACTGCAACTACAACCCTATCTCCTTTATTTAACATAGAATGTTTTGTTATGGTTTTTTTAACCTTTTCCAATAAACCGTATCTATTCATATTAGAAGAATCCTTCGGATTTGATTTCCCAAGTGATTATCCAATAATATGATAACCACAAAAGTTATTTTTGTCAATTAAAAAGCAAAGGGGTGGAGATAAACTCCACCCTCCTAAAGCTTTCCCGTTGTTGCCGAATTTGTAATTCGGTAAATTAGACTTTTCTGCATTGAAAATGCAGAAACAACTTAAAGTGGTGTCAGGAGTTACCTCCTGACACCTAAGCGGTCGGGAGGTAACTTTTGACAGCACAGGGAAGTTTTTTGTAACGTCTGGGTTTATCCCAGACGTTTAACTTGTAGGGGAGGGACTTGTTGAGCCTGGCGAAATCCCCCCGCCTCTGGCGGGGGGGTTTCCTCCCGTCATTCGGGAAGCGATGGTCATTTCCAAAAGCTCAATGAAAAAAAACTTGACAAAATCTTTTTTCCTTCGTATAAATATATAGAAGATTATCTATATATCAGGAGCCAAAATGGAAAAACGTTGCATCTTAATTTTTCAGGCGCTATCGGATGAAACCCGGCAGAAAATACTTAAGATGCTCAAGAAGAAGAGGATGTGCGTCTCGGATATCAAAAAACAATTTGACATGACTCAGCCTTCAATCTCCCACCATCTGGATATTTTAAAGAGGGCAGGTCTGGTCAGCTATGAAAAAAAGGGGAAAGAAGTCTACTATTGCTGTGACTGCTGTTGTATAGAGGTAGAATGCAAGGATTTCTTGGAAAAGTTAGGAATGGTGATAAAAGAGAAAAAGAAGAAAAAAAAGTAATTTTTTTTAAGATGACAGATAGACATATTTAAATTACTAAATATGTCTATCTAAACGAAAGGAGGTGAAAAAAGATGTTCTCCTTCTGTTGCGATTCCAAAAGCTTTGCTGAAAACTTCGAGTATAAATCCGAGGAGGTCAAAGACGGAATCCAGATAAAGATAACCGCCAGGGACCCTGAGAAAGCAGAGGCTTTGAAAAAGCTTTTCTCTGCCTGTAAGACCCTCGGCGGCAAATGCTGCTGTTAAGCAAAGCTTTTTGCGGCGCAGGTTTTTTTCACCTGCGCCCTTTTTTATTTTATAAACGAAAACTTCCTCTACTTTATTTTTTGTTGTTGCCGAATTTGAAATTCGGCAAATTAAATTTTTCTGCATTAAAAATGCAGAAACAACTTAAAGTGGTGTCAGGAGTTTCCTCCTGACACCTACCGCTTTTGAGAGGTAACTTTTGACAGCACAGGGAAGTTTTTTGTAACGTCTGGGTTTATCCAAGACGTTTAACTTGTAGGGGAGGGGTTTATCCCCTCTCGTCCTTCGGGAGACCACCCTGGCCGGGGAGGCAAGGGTCTCCCCTACTTTGCAAAAACAAGTTTTCGCACTCCTTTTTATCGAAATACACAAAACCCCACACTTTCTTTTCAAAGCCGTATTTATTTAGAAATAACTGAATTGGTAAGCCTTTATTTCCCTTGACAAAAGACGATATTTTTATTATAAGAAAAATGAGGCGGTGTAGCTCAGTTGGTTAGAGCAGCGGAATCATAATCCGCGAGTCGGGGGTTCGAGTCCCTCCACCGCTATTTTTTACGAGAAACTCGAATTCCCCTTTTTTTGTCACCTCTTTTGTCACCTCCGACCTTTATCTCCTCATAAGTTTTTTAACACGAATAAAGCTTAAAATTCTTCTTAAACCTCTATCTTATCTTCAAACCGCAAAATAGACAGAGTTTACCTAAATAATTAAAAAGATTTGCCGATAAATTAAAAGAATTTCGATGTTAATGACTATACAAGCATTTAGAAATCAAAAGGAGTGGATATGAAAAGAGTAAAAAAAATTTTTAAGGGAAACGAAATTATCATCACTTTTATTCTTTTAATTTTTGTGATGGTCTTCCTCTCCTGTGGAAAAAAGATCACCGAACCACCAGAACCGGTTGAGATTTTTGTTTACTCCATAAGCGTTGCTCCTCAAATAATTGATGAAGGGGAAAATTCAACTGTTGATGCTTGGATTACTGATCAGAACAATAATCCTTTGGCAGATGTGGAAGTCCATTTTTACATCACACCTGATTCTTTAGGCTGGTTCTCACCGAGCTTAGCCACAACCGATTCACAGGGAAAAGCTACAACTGTGTTCCACTCCTTTTTCAGTGGGACAGCCTTGATAGAGGCGAAAGCCGGGGGTGATTCGAAATCGACCCAGCTAACCATACAGGAACCAGCTATAAGTGGAGCTAACCTCATCACCATAGAGATAACCCCCTTAACACTCATAGCAGATGGAGTTTCTTCTGCGGAGGTAAAGGTAACAGTTACAGACTCTTCTGGAAACCCGGTGGAGGATGGGACAGCGGTCAAACTGGCAGCCGGGGAGAAGTTTGTGGATATCGATTGCGATGGATATTTTACTCAATTTGTGGATTCATTGGTTTATGATGCTAATGACAACGGTAGATGGGATCCAATAGGTTTGATTTCTCCAGCGGAGACCACAGTCTCAGGAGTTGCACAGGCAATCTATACTGCTGGTGTTTACGCAGGTCAGGTATATATTAAAGCCACAGTTGAGAAAGAATCAAAAGTTACTCAAAATGAGAAAACTCTTCAACTGACCCCAAACACCGAGGTTTCAAGTATAGCCTTAGAAAGTGAAGAGGTCTCCATTCAGGTTAAAGGGACAGGCGGGATTGAATCTGCTGTTATTATTGCAACCGCATATGATGAATATGGTAACAGAGTTCCAGGAGGAATATCTGTTGATTTCGTGATAACAGAGAGTCCACAAGGTGGAGAGAATATCAGTGGAGAGGGTTATGGACCGGTTAGTGCAACCACCAATGCCTTGGGCGAAGCAAATGTTACCCTTAACAGTGGGATTATCTCAGGAACAGTTAAACTGAAAGCTATTGTTGGCTCCATCCAGTCTCAGGTGACCAAAGTGACCATATCTGCAGGTCCTCCTGCATTTTTATCCCTGGGAGCAGACCCATTGAATATCAGAGGTTGGGATTATGTGAATGTAACATCGGATATAGTAGCGATGGTGAACGACATCTATGGAAATCCGGTTCCTGACCATACCTCAGTCTATTTTTCAACAGAGGAGGGGATGGTCGATGCTCACTCGGAAACTGTAGGAGGTTTAGCTAAAAGCGTTTATCATTCCGGAGACCCGAGAAATGATGGTATTGCCTTGATCTACGCTTCCACCTCTGGTGGCACAGTTGCTGATACTTTAGGTATAATCGTTTCAGGACCCCCCTACTTTGTCGATTTTCTCACCTATCCATCCTCGCTTGTGGCTAACGGAGTTGACAAGGGTGATGTGGTGGTGAGGGTTTTAGATGTTAATCAGAATTTCGTGGTAGGAGGAACCCCTGTTAAAATGGAGACTAACTTCGGTTCAGTCGCATCCGGAGTTACTCAAGATGGAATTTATAACAGTATATTGGAGACCGAACTTTTAAGTTCTGTTTTGACTCAGGACTATTCCCCGGCATCGCCGGATGATGGTATCGGAGCGGTGGCTACAGTTGAGGCAAGATCAGGGTGGGTCTCAAACTGGGTCTCTGTTCCTTTCTTGACCGGAACTGCATATAGCAAGAATTGTGCTATCGACATGCCCGGGGATATCCAATATGGGAGTTCAGTTCCCATTGAGGTAACGATAAAGGATAGATATGGAAATCCTTTGGGCGGGCATCAGCTTCTTGCAAGCTCTTTTGGTTGCGGGATAACAGGAGCAATCCAGACCACAGATGGATATGGAGTTGCCGCAGGTTTCACCTTCGTAGCAACAACTGATACGACTTTGAAATCCGCAACAGTAACTGTGGTGGACCAAGACCCAAGAGGAGGAATAGTCTTAAGCAAAAAGGTGAGCTTGAAATCTGAGGAATAAAAAGATTAAAAAGAAAAAAATAAGCCGCCACAATTTCTTTTTGTGGCGGCTTTTTCTTTTTAGCATCTATAAACAACTTTTCTGATCTATTCTAACCATTTGCTCATTATCACAAAATCTATCTTGTACCAGTGTTTTCTAAGATAGGCTTCCAGAATGAATCCTGATTTAATATAAAAGTTTAAAGCAGGAGCTAAAAAAGGGAAGGTGTATGCAAAGATTTTGTGACAGCCTCTTTTTTTACTGTATTCAAGAACTTCTGAGATAAGCTTTTTTCCAACCCCCTTTTTCTGAACCAGAGGATCGGTGCATATCCAGGAAAGGTCCGAAAGACCTCCCTCTTGTATTCTACCTATTGCCAAACCAACAATCCCGCGTTTTTCCGCAGCTACAAAGCCGAAGCTGTTTTCATTCTCTATGAATCTAAGAAACGTTTCTGGACAATAGCGTTTCAGCTCCTCTTCAAAGAGTTTTTCAGGATAAAATTCCTTTTCATACTTTTCCTACGATTCCCTTCTTGCCCGATAGGAGATATCCACACAAGCTTCTATGTCATCTTTGTTCATTTCTCTAACTACCACTTAATTCTCCTTATATTCCTATGATCATTTTCACTTAAGATCAATTTGTGTAATGTGTCTGTGCAGACGACACTTTATCTTGGTAGCCTTTGGCTCCTCGTACGTGAGCGGATATATTAAAGAGTGCTTTCTTGTATTTTTTCAAAATCTGCCTTTATATTTTCAATGATCTGCTTGATCTCCGGCTTTCTCCTTAAGGTCGGAATCTCTGAACACGAAATCTTTAACGAGCGAATATAATTAGTCAAGTATCCAACCCAGTCCAGAAGCTTTAAGTGACCGTTGATCTTCTTTTTTAGCTGTTCTAACTTATTATTTTGTCTCTGATAGAATTCTTTACACTCGCCCTTGCTCTTTTCTTTTATCTTGAAAAAATTTTCGATATTCAAAAACAAATCTTGTTGAAAATAAAACGTTTGCATCCCAGACAGTTCACCAAAGAAGTAAGCCGTCCATCGAGTGATTGTTTCGTCGCCGACCAAATAATTAACCTTATAGAGATAATTGTAGGCAAGGTTTCGAGGTCTATAAATATCGAATTTTCTATCTAATCTGCTAACATCTACAACATAGCCGATGATTTGCCAGTCTCGAACCAATCTAAGCAATTGATGAGCTCGTTCCCAGTTAATTTGGAAAGCAGAATGAGCTCCAGCTAATTCATTATATAATGCTTCCAAACCTTCATCTACATATTTTTTTCTAAATTCATCATAGCTTCTTTGTTTTCTAAAGGTCTTTAAGCCAAACCAATAGACCAAAATCGCACCAAATACTATTCCTAATAAGTTGCTACTCAATATCTTATCCAAGATATATGCAATATTGAGAAATACCACTTTAAACCTCCAATACCTAAATAAGTTAGATGGGTAGATTTAAGTAATACCACCCATAGGTCGATGTTGTTTGTTGAATTGGGATATTGTTATCCCGGTATTAATTTAGTTTTATCACCTCCTCAAGGTGCAAGAAACCTCATACTACCTCGCTTTTTCACCTTTCCAGATGTTCACTCTTAAGCCTTTGGAAACAGTTTGCCTCTAGCCCATTTCACGGTATACTTGTAGGCGTCTGTCCATTCCCATGGCATTTCTATAGGGAACTTGAGGTTATAGATATTCAAATCTGGATCGAAAATCGAAGGAGCATGTTTGAAAAGCACTACAGTCTTAATATCGCCAACTTCTAGTTTTTGATACAGATATTCTGTTATCTCTTTCATTGTTCGACCCGTATATAACTCGCTATCAATCAGCAAGATCTTTTTCCCTTTCAAATCACACCCAAGATGATCGTAAAGTTTTATTTCTATAGCTCCTTTTTCCTTCCATTCAAAAATCCTATCGATAATTCCAAATATGTACCTGGGTGGGATTAAACGCAAGTTGCCAGCAACCAAGGAGGCGACAATACCTCCAGATCTACCTATCCCAATTATCGCATCAGGATCAAACTCACCTCCTTGAATCCATGTGCAGATTTTCAGTATACCTTTTTTTACTGTTCCCCAAGAGGCTCTCCGCCTTATCAGTATTTTGAATGGACCTATTTGCCCAAAAAGGTAGGTTAACAGTGCTAACACACTAGCTAGCACGCCCACTACTATTAAGATATTTTTGAGAGTTTCAGACATAGTAATTCACCTCTTTTTGACCTCCTTATTTGTTATCTTTGATTCAAAATGTTTCGCTCTGAACCAAAATTAACTATATTATATGTAAGATTTAAGCCGTATATGAGCTGGTATTCCCTCGATTCAGATTTTTTTATCAGCATGACCTCACCATCCTCAGAATGGCTGTTCCAGGCCCCTATATTTTCTTAGCAACATATTCCCAGTCAGAAATTAATTTCCAACTCCTATTTTCAATCGAGCCTTTCATATCAGGGAAAAGAGTGATAAAATCTCTGATAGATAATCCTGTATATAAAGTCGCATACTGGACTGTCGTATCTATTATGTTTAAAGACTCCTCTTCACCAGTGTTAAATTTTGCTATTTGTGAAATGGAAAATGGATATGTATGAACGTATTGCGAGAGATATTTATAAGTTGCCCTATAATATTCCCGATTTATACCTGCCTTCTCAGCAATTTTGCTATTGGTTAAGAATATGCCCTTTTCACCCTTTCGTATTTTAACTCTCTCGCCTTTCTCCAGCTTTCTTTCTATACTCTTAAAAAAAGAATTTTTTTCTAAATCACCTTTAGTTTTTGCTTTCTCTAACCTTATATTTGTAATTTCTGGACTGTTGGACTTTATAAGCTCTAACATTTTTAATCTCTCGCTGTTTGCGTGATATTCCCACAGCACGTATCTAAAATCCCTTTCCTCTTTTGGGATTTCATCAATTGTTAAATAATAAAAAACCAAATAAGTTTCAATCAAGCTTCTACATAAAACACAAATAGAGGAAATATCCCAAATTTCTTTATTAGTATCTTTAGCTTTCAACAAAGGACTATTGGGCAACAATATAATCATTGCACGAACCGTTAAGACAATTTTGACAAAAATGTTAGAGGCGTAGTATTCTTTTATCGTGCACTTCCTACCTGTAGTGTTAATTGAAAGCTTATAAGCCTCGTCATATAGAAGCTTCAAGTCCTTTAAATGCTTTAAGTATTCCTTAAAGTTATCACTCATAAAAACCTATTCTTCTCGATGTTCTGAGATTTGAAAATACAAAACCAATATAAACTTACACTATTCCCAAATTCTCCTTACCAGCTCCTGTCTTAAATCATCAATTTTCACCCTATCTTGCTCCATCGAATCCCTTTCCCTCAAAGTGACCGTATCATCCTCAAAAGTCTGGGAATCAACAGTTATGCCAAAAGGTGTTCCGATCTCATCCTGACGACGATAACGTCTGCCAATTGCTCCACCTTCATCATAGAAGACTTTAAAATGGGGTCTTAAAATCTTCTCTATCTTTTTTGAAACCTCAGGCATATTATCACGCTTAACCAGAGGAAAAACACCCGCTTTTATCGGCGCTATCTTAGGGTCCAAGCCTAAAACCGCCCTTTTTTCTCCCTTTACCTCCTCCTCATAATACCCATCGATCAGACAAACCAAAAGTGTCCTATCTACTCCAGCTGAGGTCTCAATTATATAAGGGATAAATTTTTCCTTGGTCGCCTCATCGAAATAGGAGAGGTCTTTCTTAGTTGCCTGAGAATGCCTGGAGAGGTCAAAATCGGTGCGGTTGTGAATCCCCTCGATCTCCTTCCATCCGAAAGGAAAATTATACTCTATATCATAGGCTATCTTTGCATAAAAAGCTAATTCCTTTTTTTCGTGCTGATGGATTATCAGATTCTCTTTTTTTATACTTAATGAAAGATACCATCTCATTCTTTCCTCTTTCCAGTAATCGATCCATTTATCATCTTCTTCTGGATTTACAAAATATTGCATCTCCATCTGCTCGAACTCCCTTGAGCGGAAGATGAAATTTCCTGTTGTGATTTCGTTTCTGAAAGCCTTGCCGATCTGGGCTATTCCAAATGGTATTTTTCTTCTGGATGGACCCAAAACATTCAAAAAATTAACATAGATACCCTGAGCAGTCTCAGGTCTTAAGTATACAACAGATGCATCATCCTCAACTGGTCCAATGTGAGTTTTGAACATCAAATTGAACTGCCTGATAGATGTTAACTCCCCTCCACACTCAGGACACCTATTATCTTTTATCTCATCTGCCCTGAATCTCTGCTTACAATTTTTGCAATCGACCAGAGGGTCGGTGAAGCTCTCAACATGACCGGAGGTTTCCCAGACCTTGGGATGCATTATAATTGATGCGTCCACACCCTCTATATCATCCCTATCCTGGGTCATCGACTTCCACCAGAAATCTTTTATATTTTTTTTCATCTCCACACCCAAGGGACCATAATCCCAGCAGGAGGTTATTCCTCCATAGATCTCAGACGATTGAAAGATAAATCCTCGCCTTTTGCACAGGGCCACAAGCTTCTCCATCAAATCAGGCTCTTTCTCTTGATCTTCGATTTTCTTCAACTTTCCTCCTTTCCCAAGGATATTTTCTTCAAAAACTCAAGAGATTTAAGCTCTTTTCCAAATCCTGTGTGATATGAAAGGAAATCCAATATCAAATCTCCTATGTTTTTTACTTCCCTTTTTTCGAGCTCTAACTTTTCTATTCGGTCTAAACTTGAATCCAGAACTCTTCTGATCCAATTTAGTTGGCTTCGGGTTAATCTGAAATAAAGTTTATCACCTTTGGCACATGTAGGGCAAACAATACCCCCTAAATCAGAGCTGAAAAACAAAAAACCAGAAGAGGTAGCTTTTAGAGATTTCCCCCTTTTCCCACATTTCACGCATTCATCAAATCTCGGCTTATATCCGAGAAGACTTAAAAGTTTCAAAGAATATGCCCACAAAAACTTCTCTAAATTTTTCTTGTCTAAATCTTGAACTTTAGATAAAAAATCGACAAGCAAAGAATATATATCCTCGTTTTTTTCCTCCCCGGCTAATAGCTTATCTAACAATTCTATTCCAGCTGAAGCAACTCCATACCTTTCAACAGATGAGAAGATTAAAGGATATGAGCTTACCAAATCAGATGAGCTTAATATGTAAAGGTTTTTTTTCCCCCTTTTATAGAAGACAAAATCTATTAAACCAAAAAGCTCCAATCCTCCGGAAAAACTGCTTTTGAGTCTTTGAACACCCTTGGCTAAAAGTTTTAACTTTCCAAAATCTTTTGAATACAAAGTTACGATATTTGAGGTCTCGCTCCATTTTATCTTTTTTAAAATTATCCCCTCTGTTTTCTTTATGCTCATCTCAGTTATTCTTTAACCTTGGTCGTATCCACGAACTTATAAATCTTCTCACCTTTCTTTGCCATACCCAACCTTTCTCTTGCCTGTTTTTCAATATAAAAATCATCATTTTTCAAAAGATTTTTCTTTGTCTTTAAATCGACAATTTTAGCCTCAAGTGACTTGGATTTCAATTCTAAGTTCTCCTTCTCACGGAAAAGGGCATAGATTCTAAAAAATCCATACGGACCTGAAAAAAAAGAGTAGAGAATAAATAAGAAGACTACAAGGATAAAGAATCTAAAGAAAAACTTTTTACTATCGTGTTTTATTTTCTCAAAAAGACCAGAGCCTGAAGTTTTCTTTTTTCTTTTTGGCATAAATTTTTTATTTTAAATTGTAAAAAACATCCTTACCTAAAAACTGTGCTTTATCCCCTATGCTCTCCTCGATTCTCAGAAGTTGATTATATTTACACACTCTGTCTGTTCTTGAAGCAGAGCCGGTCTTGATCTGACCAGCATTGGTTCCAACAACCAAATCTGAGATGGTTGTATCCTCAGTCTCACCTGAGCGATGGGAGATCACATAAGTGAAACCTGATTTTTTTGCTAACTCGATCGCAGTCAAAGTCTCGGTCAAAGTCCCTATCTGGTTAAGCTTGATTAAAATTGAATTGGCAGATTTTTCCTCTATTCCCTTTTTAAGCCTCTGGATGTTTGTGACAAATAAATCATCCCCGACTATCTGAATTTTTTTACCCAGCCTTTTGGTCAACTCCCTCCATCCATCCCAATCATCCTCAGCCAAGCCATCCTCGATGGAGATTATCGGATATTTCTCAACCCATTTTGTGTAAAAATCTATCATCTCATCAGAGGATAGCTTTCTTTTTTCAGATTTTAAGTTGTAGAGTTTTTCATCTTTATCATAAAAAGTTGAGGCTGCCGGGTCCAAAGCGATGAATATCTCCTCACCTGCCTTATATCCTGCTTTCTCTATTGCCTCTAAGATAACCTCTAAAGCCTCCTCATTCGATTTAAGGTCAGGAGCAAATCCTCCCTCATCACCAACTGAGGTATTGTAATTTTTATCCTTTAATACTTTTTTTAAGTGGTGGAAAGTCTCAGCTCCCATTCTCAAAGCCTCTTTGAATGAGGGAGTACCCAAAGGCATAATCATAAACTCCTGCAGATCCACATTGTTATCCGCATGGGACCCACCATTTATGATATTCATCATAGGAACGGGTAATACCTTAGCATTTACCCCACCTATGTATTGATATAAAGGCATCCGCAAGCTATTTGCAGATGCTTTACAAACTGCTAAAGATACTCCCAATATAGCGTTTGCGCCGAGCTTGCTTTTATCATGGGTTCCATCTAAATCTATTAAAAATTTGTCTAATTTAGTCTGGTCGTATGGGTCTAAGTTTTTTTCCAAAAGTGAAGTAGCAATTATTCCATTGACGTTTCTTATTGCTTTTTGCACCCCTTTTCCTAAATATCTCGATTTATCCCCATCCCTCAGCTCCAATGCTTCATATTCCCCGGTGGAAGCACCTGAGGGAACAGCTGCCCTGCCTAAGACTCCATTATCTAAGACCACATCAACCTCCAGAGTGGGATTACCTCTTGAATCTAAAATCTCCCTGGCATGGACACAAGAAATCTTGGGCATAGACATCTCCTTTTATAAAGTTAGCTCATCTAATTTTAGTTTTTAATTTAAACTATAAAAAATATTTTTCAAGGAAAAAATGTTAAAAACAAGTAGACAAAGAAGATGTCGATTTTAGAAAATCGACCTACGTTTTTTACTAATCATATCATTAAAAAACAATTCTCAGAATAAAAAATATTTAAGGAAGCTGAAGTCTTCTTCTTATTGCCCATTCAACTGATAAGCAGGCTATAACAATTAAAAGCAGATAAGGGCTTGTCCAAAGGTTCATTTTTATTTCTTTTTTCTCCTCTTTTTCCTCCAACTCCAAATCCGAAAGAGTAAAATCCTTTAGCTCATAATATTTCCCCTTTGAAACCTCTGCTATCTTTTTCAAAAGGTCTTTATCCGGATTTTGGTTTTGGTCCTCTAAGCTGAACTGTTCAACTGTGAACTCACCTTTTTTGGTTCCGAAAATCTTGCCATCTAATTTCACCTCTCCGACAAAAGAGTATTTACCAGGGGGTAAAGATGTAACCGAGCCGGTATAATTTAAGTTTTTATCCAGAGTCAAATCCAGAGCTAATGTTTTTTGGTCTAAGCTTTTGCCAAAGGGGATTATATTTAAAGAAACATCAGCTAAGGTTATCTTTTGATAATTTTCATCGAAAATCTTTGCAACAAATGAGATTCTCTCACCTGATTTGTAAACAATCTTGTCAGATTTGATCTGAACCTTCTCCACATCCTCTTCGGTGGTAAGCCAGCGAATCGAGTTTTTAAAAAAATTCTTATAATACCTGTTATCCTTGCCCACGCCCCACAGAAGGAAATCCCATCTCCAAAAGGGGAAACAGGTAACAGCCATAACCTTGCCCTTGTCTTTTTTAACCACAATTCCTGGAACAACTTCCCCTTCAAAGGGAGAATAAAAAGCTAGCTCCTTTGCTTTTTTAGAAACATCCTTTATTCTAATTATTCCCAAAAAAGGCGGTTGATTAGCCCAAATTTTTGCATTCTCAAAAGGGTCTTTTTCAAGGGAGGTTACTGGGTGAAATCTGCCATCTGGGGTAAGCTTTAACAAAATATTATGAGGCAAAAAAGATACCTCCTTGAAATCGAAGGGCAAAACTCCTAAAAATTCACCGAAATCCCTTCCTTTGTAAAATTCGTTACCTAATAGAAAAAGAGCTGACTTTTTTTCATTTAAAAAATCTATCACTTCTGTTTTGTATCTTTTGAAAATGGTTGCTGGAATATCAACAAAGATTAAAACATCAAAATCAGAAAACTTTTCTTTTTCTAAGAAATCTCCTATAAGTGGAATTTGATTTTTACCATAGACTAAAGTTTTTACCTCGAAATTTTCATCGGATTCAAAATCGTCAAGATGCTCCGCAAATCTCCTCAAAAAAGTGTATTCCCAGTCCAGTCTCGAAGCGATGATAAAAAGCTTGAGCTTTGATTTCAAAACCTTTAAAAAAATAGACCTCTTATTGTTCTTTTGATTAGACTCACCCTCCTGCACCGGCAAAATAATATCATATTGAAATAAACCTTCCTTTTGAGGAACAATCTCAAACTTAAATTTTTGAGTAAGACCTGATGGGGGGATTTCTATTTCCAATTGATTCAATATTTCTTTCCCCTCTTTTAAAAACAAAGGGAGTTTTTTACCTTCAAATCCCTCACCAGTTACAAAAACCTCAATTTCTGTTTTTTTCCCGGAGTAAGCTATATCCGGATGGGTAACCTCATCTATGGAAAGGTCAAAAGTTTTAGTATATTCACCTATTCCACAAGCATATATTGGGATGCCAAGATTTTTTGCCACCTCTATTGGGTCTTTTCCGTAATTGTTTGCTCCATCAGATAAAACAAAGACAGCATTCAAATTAAAATCCTTAAGTTTCTCTTTGACATTCTCCAAGGCGTTCCCTAAAGATGTGACCTCTCCAGAAAAATCTATTTCATCTTTTTTTATATCAAAAGAAGTTAAGGTGTCGGAGAAGGTATAAGCTCTCAGCTCAGCTTTTTCCCAAAGCTTCTTTATTTCCTCAGATTTAATCAATTCCTCTAAGAGCTTTTTGCGGGTTGTCTTTTCACTTTTAAAATTCATGCTTTTGGATGAGTCCAGAAGAAAAGCGACAACAGGTTTTTTTAACTCAACTCTAAAAAAAGCAAATACTGCTTCAGATAAGGCTAAAAATAAAGTTAGAAAAGCTACAGATCTCAGAGTTAAAAGAAATATTTTCTGTATATTTTTCAAAGGAGGATAGGTTTTTCTGTAGTGGAGAAAGGAAAAAATAAGAAAAAAGATTAAAAGGATTACACAAAGCCAGAATCTTTGCGCTAAAAAAAACATTTTTTGCAACAAAAAACCACTGCACACCCACAGTGGTCTTTTCTTAAAAAGGCTTTAAAAATTTCATCTATCTCTTTTGATTGCGAACTCAACCAATGAGCTAAGAGATTTTTTATATTCTGAATCCTCGATCTCAAAGATGTTTTTCTGTGCTTTCTCTCCGAACTCTGAGGCTTTGGATTTAGCATATTTCAATCCACCCTCTTTTTGAATGAACTCTAAAACTTTAAGGAAATCATCATGGTCTACGTTTTTCTCCAAGATTTTTATTATCCCCTCTTTGGTCTTTTTTTTAGTCTTTTTCAAAGCATAGATTAAAGGCAAAGTTGCCTTTCCCTCCCGCAAGTCGTTCCCTTTTTCCTTACCTGTTTTCTTTTTATTCCCCACAAAATCCAATAGGTCATCTGCTATCTGAAATGCAATCCCGAAGTTTTCCCCATAAGCTTTAAGATTTTTCAGGTGATTTCCCTTAGCTTGCGAAAGTATAACACCAGCTCCACAAGATACTGAGAAAAGGGAGGCTGTTTTTTCCTTTATGATATCCAGATATAATTTTTCATCCAGCTCATAGTTAAAGCATTCCTGGACCTGCAAAAGCTCGCCAATGCTGACCCTTTCCGTTGCCTTGGAAATAGCAGAAAGCAAAGGTTTAGATTTTAGCTCCATCATCATCTTAAAAGCCTTGGCAAAAAGATAATCCCCCATCAGAACCGATATCAGATTATTCCATTTGGCGTTAACCGTGGGCTTCCCTCTTCTGGTTTTGGATTGGTCAACCACATCGTCGTGCAATAAGGTGGCGTTATGGATAAGTTCAATTGATAAAGCAGCCCTGGTGAAATTCGACTCATTTTTCCCAAAAGCACCACCTGAAAGATAGACCAGAGCAGGGCGTAATCTTTTACCTTTTGTTCCAAAAAGATGGTTTGCAACCTGATAAATCAAGGGAGAATCTGGGGATATATATTCTTTTAGCTTTCTGTCAAAATCTATGAGCTCCTCTTTTATCGGAGAAAGAATCTTTTCTAATTTCATAAGAAAAACCACTTATAAATTCAATACGCAAATATAATTTATTTAGCTTAAAAGTCAAACAAAAATTTACACAATAAAAAAACATAAAGCTGGGCGAGGGTTAAACCCGTAAGTTGTTGCTTTATTTGAAATGCAGAAAAATCTAATTTGCCGAATTTCAAATTCGGCAACAACGGGTCAATAAAAAGGAGTGCAAAAACTTGTTTTTGCAATGTAGGGGAGCCCCTTGCCTGCCCGGCCAGGGTGGGCTCCCGATAGGGAAGGGACCCCGATAAATCGGGATTTCGCCAGGCTCAATAAACCTCTCCCTTACTGGGTGAGAAAAAGAAGTAGGTCGAAATTCCAATTTCGACAAAATAAAAATGTCGATTTTAGAAAATCGACCTACGAACTGTCAAAAGTTACCTTAAGACCGCTTAGGTGTCAGGAGGTAACTCCTGACAGGGCTGAATTATAGCTATTTTTCCCTTGACAAATAAGGTTTTTTTATTAAATTATAAAAAAGACCTGATAAAAAAATATTTTGAATTTGGTCTTTTGCTTGGAGAACAGTTCTTTTAGCAAGATATCAGGTCTTTGGTTTTTGGGTTTTGTTCAGATTGGTAAAAAATTGGATTTAGGTTATGTAGGAATTGATTTAATGTTTTCAATTTTTTCAATGTTAAAGGTCTTTAATATATTTCAAGAAAGGAGTTTTATGCGGTTTATGAGGAAGGTTGTAATTCTGACGGGGCTATTGAGTTTTTTAATCACCGTATCTGTCTACTCTCAGACTATCCTGAATTCTTTTCCATCTCCGGGTTCTGAGCCCAGAGGGTTAGCCTGGGATGGGTCATTCCTGTGGTGTGCTGAGTATTCGTCTGGAAAGATCTATAAACTGAACCCATCAAGCGGTGTCAAGGTGGATTCGGTTTCCTTTCCATTACAGAGTAGCTTTGGAGGAATCACCTGGGGCAGTGCTGACCAAATATGGGCGGCTAACGGCAGTTATGTTTATGAAATTACCCCGGCTTCAGGTGATACCCTCTCTTCTTTTCATTGCCCTGGTGGGTGAGGTGCCACATCTTGTGGACTGACCCGTGCGGCCAGTTACCTGTGGGGCTCAGACCGTAACCTTCTTGTGATTAGGAAGATGTCTACTGCAGGCGGAGAGCTCTTCTTTTTTAACGTAGAGGAGGAAAACCCCAGGGATTTAGCCACTGATAGCACATATCTCTGGCTGATCACCTCAGAGGGAAGATTAAAGAAATATCTTATGAACGGTGTTTTGGTCGACTCGATCATAGGCTTTTTCTCCAGCGGCTGGGGCTTAACCTGGGAAAACAATCGTTTATGGGTTTCAGATCCTGTTTCCGACTCCATCTACCAAGTGAAGCTACCTGAATATCAGAACATAACCGCCGATAGTGTTAAGAATTGGATAGATAGCGGGGATAGTCTGGTGATATTGGATGTGAGGGAGTTATACGAGTTTGAAAGCTATGGTAGAATTCCTCACGCTGTTAACCTGCCCTGGAACTCAGGAGTGCTGGATACAGCTTACACCCAACTTTCCCTGGATGACACCATAATTGTGGTCTGTCGAAGTGGAAACAGAAGTAAACAGGCAAGCAATTTCTTGGATGGAAAAGGGTTCGAGCATATTTACAATATGTTAGGAGGGATGAATGACTGGCATTATCCTGTGGAGGTAAGTGGCCACATTTCTGTGAATGTCACCTGGGAAATAGATAAGAGTCCTTTCATCGCAGTAGCCGACATTATCGTTGATAGCGCTAAATCCCTTACCCTACAGCCAGGAGTAAGTGTGCAATTCGATGGGCTCTTTTCTTTACAGGTCTACGGTGCCCTTTTGGCCCAAGGGGCAGTTGATAGCAACATCCACTTTACATCGTATGGTTCTCTTCCTACCGGATGGGAAGGAATAAAAATATTTGGGGAGAACAGTTCTTCTTTCAACTATTGTAGAATCGATAGCTCGGAAAATGGCATCCTTTGTTTCAACTCCTCTCCCACTATTAGAAATTCATGGGTTTCCGGAAATCAGACCGGCTTGTATCTTTCTGGTCCGGACGCCAATCCATCTATCGAAGGTTGCGTATTGGATGGGTCCAGCGATAACACTCCTATTTTAATCCTTTGTGATTCTTCGTCAGCCCCGACCATAACCAACTGCAGTATACTGGGTGGATTAAAAGGGGTGGTGGCTAAAAATGGCGCTAACCCGCAGCTGAATTACAACAATATATATAATAATAGCGATTATGGTGTATTGAATGAGGATTCAACACTGACCCTTGATGCACAATACAACTGGTGGGGAGATAAAAGTGGACCTTTTGATCCTTTGGATAATCCTGAAGGTCAGGGCGACAGGGTGAGCCAGTGGGTTGATTATAGACCCTGGCTCAATTCTCCCCTTCCTTATATTTGTGGCGATGTTAATGCTGATGCTGTCGTTAATTTATCAGATGTCATCTACTTGGCAAACTATCTCCTGAAAGGCGGAGACCCACCCCCTGTCTCAATTTGTCGAGCTAATGCCAATGGAGATGATGCAATTAACCTATCAGATGTGATATACATAGCGAACTATCTCTTAAAAGGTGGTCCTGCACCGCATGATTGTGAAAATTGCCAACTGTGAGTAGCTGTAGTGTGGGGTTTAATGGTGGATGGAATAAGACGCCCGGGAAAAACCGAGACCCTACGGCTATCCAGAAAGGTAGTTGCTCGATTTGCGAAGCTCGAAGAGTCCTTCGGACATCCTTCGAATATGCCCGACGATAAAAAAGGAGTGCGAAAACTTGTTTTTGCAAAGTAGGGGAGTCCCTTGTGGGCTCCCAAAGGACGGGAGGGGATAAACCCCTCCCCTACAAAGTGCGAAAAAAAGAATTTGGAAAATCTACTAAGAACTACTGTAATTTTGTGCTGTCAAAAGTTTCCTCCGGACAGGAATATGTGTCAGGAGGTAACTCCTGACACCACTTTTAAGTTTCCTCCGGAGACCACTTTTGTTAGGGCAGGGGTTAAACCCCTGCCCTAACATTGATGTCCCTAACATTAAGATTTATGCTATTATAAGGATTTTAACATCCGCTAAGAGCTCAAAATAAGGTTAAGTAAGCCACCTACTACCAAAGCTGAAATAATCATAATCAAAGCGGATTTCAACATATCCTTTATTCCCAATTCCTTGATTAAAACTGCAAAAGTCGCCACACAGGGGAAATACATCGCCAGAACTACACTTGCAACTATAATCTGGGACAGATTCAAACCTAAAGGCAAAAGCATTCCAACAGCAACGTCCTTTCGCAGAAATCCGATAATAAGTGCACCGACTGCTTCCTTTGGAAGCCCTAAGATTCCGGTTACTATCGGGGCGGTAAGTTTACTTACAAATTCAATTATCCCCAAGCTATAAAGGACATTTACAAAAAAGACTCCGAGAAGAACATAGGGAATCGCTTGCCTTAAGAAACCTTTGGTTCTCATCCACAATTTCTTCAAAAGTGCACCTAAATAAGGTAATCGGTAAGGAGGAATCTCAACAAAAATTTCAGGACTTTCCCCTTTCATAATTTTATTAAGCAAAATGCCCAGGACTATCCAGACTATAAATAAAGTTCCAAAGACTGTTCCCATCCCTTTTGCCCCAAATCTTCCGATTAGCCCGACTATAATGGCTATCTGTGCCATGCAGGGAACAGATATTGCCATTAAGGTTGCGGAGATAAATCTCTCCCTTTTTGTCTCTAAGACACGCGTCGCCATAGCTCCGGGGACATTACAACCCAAACCGAGCATCATCGGAATTATAGCCAAGCCGTGCAAACCAAGTTTGTGCATAACATTATCCACCAAAACCGCAAGCCGAGGGAGATAACCTGAGTCCTCCAAGAAGCTTAAAACCAGGTAAAAAGCAAAAACATAAGGCAGCACCGCGGCAAAAGGAACAAATAATCCGGTAGTTAAAAGTCCCAGCGATTCAAAGAAGTCTATCTTACCCTGGACTAATTTCCCGATAAGAATATCGTGTATGAAACCCTGATTTCCCAAAAGATTCGATAGCCTCATTATCAATGGGGCCCAGAGGTTTTCAAATATCGGTTCGAAAATATAGCTGATCAAACTCTCACCAATAAATCTTATGACTGTGAATGTGGCGGAAATGATTAAAAGAGCAATGGGGATTCCGGTAACAGGTTTTATCGAGGCATCTTCCAAACTATCTAAAAAAGTATGATGGCGATGGACTACCCTTTGCACCTGACCGATAATCTCGCCAACTTTCTCCCATCTTTTATCCTCTTCGTAATGGATTGTCCCTGCCTTGGCATTGAAAAACTGTGATACTAATCTTCTGATTCCCTCCCCGGTTATGGCGCAGGTCGGTATGACCGGCACACCTAAAATTCGCTCAAGCTTTTTCACATCGATATGTATGCCGATATGCTTGGCTTCATCCCAGAGGTTTAGTGCTATAATAACTGGTATTCTATCTTTGAGAAGTTGCAATGTAAGGTTCAAATTTCTCTCGAGATTTGTGGAATCAACGACATTGATAACCAGATCACCATCTTTTAGCATCTGGACTGCAACCTCCTCTGCTTTTGAGTTGGGGTCAAGGCCATAGGTTCCTGGCACATCGATGATCTCAGTTTTTTCATCTCCCAATCGCATGTATCCCTTGGTGAATTCAACTGTTGTGCCCGGATAATTTGAAGCAATCACATTTACACCGGTGAGTCGGGAAAAGATCACGCTTTTGCCAACATTCGGATTTCCAATTAAAAGTATCTTTTTCATTATCTTTTTACTCTTACAATAATTTTTCTTGCCATCCCGAATCCCAAGGCGACCTGAAAATTATCTATCCTCACAGTTATCGGACCACGCATGAACTGCGAGCTTATCTTGGTCAATTTTTTGCCAACCCTTATTCCCAGAGATTCCAGGCGTCTGACCAGACCAAAGCCACCCTGAATCTCAACAACTGTTCCCCACTCCCCTACCTCTAATTGGGTTAAATCGACTCTATACATTTCTTTTTATAAAAACTTTCTCGAACTAAATTTTTAACAATTTATTTTCTACATCGGCTACAATATCCATAAAACTCCAAGCTATGCCTCATGATTTGGAAATTGTTTCTTTTAGCTTCCTCATTTTTCAACTTTCCGATTTTTTCATTCTCAAATTCTATAATCTTTCCACATTTAAGACAAACCAAATGACCGTGATACTCTTGCTCTAAAATATGTTCGTAATGGCTATGTGCCTCGCCAAAATTGATCTTGCTCACCGATCCAGATTTAACTAAAAGGTCCAAGGTGCGATACACTGTGGCTCGTGAAACTCTTTTTTTCTTTTTTCGCAAAGAGAACAATAAATCCTCCGCCTCAAAATGACCCGAGGTAGAGAAGACCTCATCTAAAATGATCTTTCTCTCTTTAGAAAAAGCCAAACTTTTGGATTTCAGATATTCCTGAAATTTTTTCTTCTGGTTAAACATATCCTTAACAATTGAGATTCAGTCTCAATCTCAATCATACGAAATTATTTTCAAATTTGTAAAAATTTTTTTGTAGTTGTAAATTAAAACTAAAAATGTGGGCGAGCTGGAAGGTTAGTCCCATCTAAGACACAAATTATCTTAGACTTTGATTCTCACCAGCTCATATTCCCTTTTCCCCAATCCTAACTCCTCTGCTGCCTCTATTTGTTTTTTGGCATCCTTTCCGTGAATTGCGGTTAGAACGTCTGTACCTTTTTTCAACTCTAATCCCTCAGCTCTGGACTGGGGCAGAGGCTTTGCACCTCTTATAATCTCCAATGAGGCATGCTCAACAGCCACTATATCATCCGATATTAAAATTCCCTGATCCTGGATCACCGGTGTATCGGACATAAGCATACAGTCGCACTCTGGCTGAACGTCCAAAATGAAGTTAATATATAAAACTTTTTTAGGCTTAAAGGTGCTTAACACAGCTTTGGCAGCCTCAGCTAAGGAGACCTGAAATCTGTCATAGGAGATGGGAACAGATAACGCACCTTCTGGGCAGACCCTCACACATCTTCCGCATCTCCAGCACTTAGCATCATCCACTTCAAAGAGATTCTCTTCAACCCTTATAGCATCCTGAGGACAATTGTTAGCGCAGATGGCACAGAAGTTGCAAAGATCTGAATTCCAGGTCATGATCTCATCCAATTGAAAATGCATCTTTCCCCTTCCACCATCCTTCCAATCAAGACCTCTTGGTCTGGGACTCACACATCCCATAGCAATGTTTTTTATCGCCCCGGCATAGGAGGAATCTATATGCCCTTTGACATGGGTTAAAACCATCATAGTTTTCGCATCGTAGATAGCTGAAGGTATTTGCAACTCTCCCAGAAGTTCTCCTGCTTTTGCCTTGACTGAATCAAGACCGAAAATTCCATCAGCTATTATAACCGGGACTCCCAAGGTGAGCTGATTGTATCCGAAATCAGAAGCAACCTCAAGATACTGGTAGGGATTAAGGCGGGCTGAATCTGTAACAAAAGGCTTTGCACCAACTTTTTTTATCTGTTCAACAACAACTTTAACAAAATTAGGTCTTAACACCCCATGCCCACCAGGATTGCCCAGATGCATCTTCACCGGAACTAACTCATCTTTTGAGAAATAGTTTGAAAGGTCGATCTTTTCGAGTGTTTTTTCCAATCTTCCAATAACGGAGAATTTATAATCGAACCTCTCCACCCTTGAATCGATGAAATAGACCTTAGGTTTCATATCATTCTCTCATAAAAAATTTATGCGCTTTTGGTTTTGTTTTGAAATCGTCAAGATGTCGTCAAAACTCTTCGAGCTCCGCATATACAAGATGGGTTTCGCATCTGCAATCAGAGGAGCCAAATTTTGGCATAATTATTTTTACATTTTTTTGACTTAACATCCTTTGATTGATCTCACATTCACTTCTTTTATTTTCAGGATAAAGTAAAATATCAACTACTTTTCCGTATCTTAAAAGGTAATCGATATGCCAGAAAAGTTTTTTTCCTTTTCTGAGATGTCTTTTGATTCTTGATTTTAAGCCATTTTTAGCACTTCCGGTGTAAATATAATAGCCTCTGGGAAATTCAAAACTGCCTTTTTTGCCAACCTGCATTTTCTTTTTTCGAGATAAGTAAATCAATAATTGATAAATTCCGTTGCTCGTTACTCGTTGCTCGTTTTCCGTTTTACGTTTCCCGTGACTCGTTTTAAATCGCATTTTTTAATTTAGTTAACATTTTTGCTACTCTTATATAACCATTCTTAAGATCATTGTAATCTTCATCTTTCAAATAATTAAGATCTTTTGAGAGCTTGACAAGATACTGAATTTCTCCGGATGAACCTTTGGCAAAGCTGATGAAACGTTTGAACTCTTTCTTGCCAGCTCTGTTCGCACCCTCGGCTAAGTTTGCGGGGATGGAAATACTGGCTCTTCTGAGTTGGCTTGTCAGTCCATACATCTCTTCTTTTGGAAAAGACTCTGTAACCTTATAAACCCGCAAGACAAGTGAGTGAGCTAATTTGAAAACATCTAATTCGGTTATGTCTTTCATGGAAACCGTTTTTCGTTTCCCGTTATCTGTTGACCGTAAAAGTTCCTGCGAGAAACGGCTCACGAATAACGAGTTACGAACAACGAGAAACGTCTTTATTCAATTTTATCAAACGCCTGTTTCAAATCCTCTGTTAAGTCGTTTTCCGTTTCTCGTTACTCGTGGACCTTAAAAGTATTTACGGAAAACGAGTCACGAACAACGAGAAACGTCATCACCTAATTTTGTCAAGCGCCTGTTTCAAATCCTCTATCAAATCCTCGCCATCCTCTATTCCGCAGGAAAGCCTTATCATACCAGGGACAACGCCTGCTCTTTTTAAGTCCTTTTCAGAAAAACCATAATGCGAAGTCAAAACAGGAATAGAAGCTAAGGATTCAACACCTCCTAAACTTGTCGCATTCAAAAATAACTTGAGATTATCCATAACTTTTATAGCTTTTTTTAAATCTAAAACCTCAAAGCAGACCATCCCTCCAAATCCTTTCATCTGCGATTTAGCGAGTTGGTGTTGTGGATGGGAAGGAAGTCCAGGATAAAAGACTTTCTTTATTTTTGGGTGTTTAGATAAAAACTTAGAAATCTTTTCCCCGTTCTGATTCTGTTTTTCAACTCTTATTGCCAGAGTTTTTAAACCACGTAAAAGGAGAAATGCACCAAAAGGGTCTAAGCAACCTCCCAACATTTTCATAGTCTCAACCGCAGATTTTATGAATTTCTTCCTTCCAACAATGACTCCAGCAACTAAATCGCTGTGCCCTCCTAAGTATTTAGTTGCACTGTGAACAACGATATCTGCACCCATATTTATCGGATTCTGATTATAAGGGGTGGCAAATGTATTATCGATAACAGAAGCCAACTTATGCTTCTTTGCGATTTTTAAAAGCTTTTTTATATCAACGACCTTCAGATTGGGATTGGTCGGCGTCTCAGAAAAAAAGAGCTTAGTATTCCCCTTTATCAAGTTTTCCGCTCTATCTAATTTCAGTGGATCGACAAAATGAACTTTTATCCCCAAATTAAAAAACAGCTTTTGAAAAAGATTAAGGGTCCCACCGTAGATCGGCTCAGTTGAGATCATCTCATCTCCTGTTTTGCATAGTGTTAAAACCGTTGTGGTAACCGCAGCCATACCAGAGGACAGAACCAGACCAGCTTCAGCACCCTCCAAGACCGCCATTTTATTTTCAGCAAGTTTTAATGTGGGATTCCCATACCTGGTATATAAATATTTATCAATTTTGCCCTCCTGATATTTTTTTAGCTCATCTGAGTCCTTGAACACAAAAGTTGAGGTTTGAAAGATAGGCTCAGCTGCTGAGCCAAAAGGAAAATGTGCCTCTTTTTCCCCATGAATTGCCAAAGTGGGAAAAGAACGCTTTTTTGTTTTTTTCATTGAAATCTCCTTTATCTTTGATAATGCTCGCCTTAATGACAAATCTGGAGTGTAAACCTTTAGGTTTACCAAATAAACTTGTATGAAGTAAAGCTTTTGCATTACACTCCAGAGTAAACTATAATCAAATGAATTTGATGAAAAAATCAACTAAAAAATTAAATAAGAAAAGTCCAATTGAAAAAAGTTTTCTTTACTTCCCTAAGGGTAAAGGTTACGACATCACTGAAAAGATTTGATTGAGGAATTTACCAAAATTGGCTTCCTTTTTAACTCGAAGCTGTGATCAAATTCCTGTCATCGCAATATAATAATGTCAGTAGTTTGCAAATAGAGAATGTCAGGTTATAATCGCCCATATGGGTGATGAGTATTGTTTAGCCTGACAATGAGAGAGGCAGATAGATATGCGTATGCCGAAGGTCAAGAGACATCAAGAGATAAAGTAATCTCGGAGGTGAATGAGGGTTATCTTAAGGTTGGAGAGGCTGCTTTTATTTTAGGATTGAGCCAGCGTCAGATATACAGGATAAAAGCACGTGTGCAGAAAGAAGGGCCCAGAGGAGTAATCCATAAGAGCAAGGGGAAAAGGCTCCTCGCCA
>JAUWYR010000004.1 GCA_030615745.1 Candidatus Zixiibacteriota bacterium
GACAACATCAGCCGGGTCAACTCAGCCAAATCCAGAACCACAAAAAGAACAGAAGAAAGATACACAAGAGCCGGTAGATGCAGATTATGAGGTGATAGATTGAAATACCTACCTATGAATATGGATGTAATTTGAGAGTTAAGATTTGAGAAAGAGATTTGAGGGAAAGTCTTCAGTAGGCAGATAGCAGTAGACAGTAAACAGAAAACAGTAAACGGTCTACGGAAAACAGGAAACGGAATTGTGAAAGAGAGTTGAGATTTGAGAAAGAGATTTGAGGGAAAGTATACAGTAGGCAGTACACAATAAACGGTATACGGAAAACGAGAAACGGAATTGTGAAAGAGAGTTGAGATTTGAGAAAGAGATTTGAGAAAGAGAAAAGAGAGTTCAGTAGGCAGTGAGCAGAAAACGGTAAACGGAAAACTGTTTACTGTTTACTGTTTTCCGTGAACAAAAATCAGCTGAGGTCGTATCTTTTCATCCTATCCCTCAATGTATTCCTGCTTATCCCTAAAAGCTTTGAGGCTTTTACTTGATTGCTATTTGTCTTTTTTAGTGCTAAAGAAATTACTGCTTTTTCAAAGATGGTAAGTAGATGTTGATAGATGTGGGTATGAAAAGGTGGCTTGAGCGTTTCAAAAATTCGCTCAATTACTTTAGAAAAAAGTTTATAATAATCTTCTTCAGAGAGTTCTTTTTCTAATTTTTTCTCCTTGTCGTCCTTAACTATTGTCTGGACAGTCAATAGAACCCCTCTGTTTATATATTTATCTTATCGGAGTCTTTCTGATTATTTTCGGCAGGATAAAAATTATCTGAAGCGAGCTTTATAAAAATAGGGGATTTAATTCATATTAACTTTAAAGTATAAGTTAGGCAGTGGGCAGTGGGCAGATGACAGTAGACAGTAAACAGAAAACAGTAAACGGAAAACGGGACACGATAAACGGAAAACGAAATTGAGATAGAGATTTGAGATTTGAGGAAGAGAAAAAAGAATTCAGTAGATTGTAGATTAAAGTATCTACCTATGGATATGGATATAAAAGATGCGGTCATCGTTTTGGGAGGTTGGGGATTTTTAGGGCACAGTGATTTTTATAGTTAAAAGTCTGTTACTTTAGTGCCTGTTGGGTCCATGACCCAACAGGTCTCCACCGCCAAGTCAGGGGACTTGGCGGACACAGAAAGGGAGGATAAATTTTGATGATTATAAGGTCTATTACTTGAGTTTGTGGACTATCTTTCCATTCACTATGGTCATCCAGGCTCTGCCTTTGAGCTTCCACCCTCTAAAAGGAGTATTTTTTGATTTTGATTTAAGCTTCGATGGATCTACTTCCCATTCGATTTTAGGGTCGATTATGGTTAAATCTGCAGGTGCTCCAGCTTTTATTTTTCCCTGAGTAAGCTTAAAAATCTTAGCTGGATTTGTGCAGAGCTTAGCAATTGCTTGGATCCAGCTCAGATGTTTTTTCTCAACAAGTTCAGTTATTACTAAACCCAAAGCAGTCTCCAATCCTATCATTCCGAAAGGCGCTGAATCGAACTCAACATCCTTTTCCTCAATCGAATGAGGTGCATGGTCGGTGGCAATGCAATCGATGGTTCCATCTTTCAGACCCTTTATTATCGCTTCAACATCCTTTTTTGTTCCTAAGGGAGGATTAACTTTACAGCTGGTGTCGAAGCTTTTGATAGCCTCGTCAGTTAAGGTGAAGTGATGTGGGGTTACCTCGGATGTGATATTTAACCCCCTTTTCTTTGCCTGCCTTATCAACTCAACTGAGCCAGAGGTAGAGACGTGAGCGATGTGAAGTTTTACACCGACAAATTCCGCCAATTTAATATCTCGAGCCACCATAACATCCTCAGTTAGAGATGGAATTCCCCTTAACCCTAAAACTGTTGAGACAAACCCTTCGTGCATAACCCCATCTTTAGAGAGGTTTAAATCCTCGCAATGGGAGATAACCTGTAGGTCTAACATTTTAGCATATTCAAGAGCATGTCTTAAAATTCTTGAATCAGAAACCGGGTTTCCATCATCTGATATCCCAATTGCTCCAGCATTTTTTAGATCAGTCATCTCAGTCAGTTGTTGACCTTTTCGACCAACTGTTATACAAGCAATAGGATAGACTCTACATTTAGCTAATTTAGCCTTTTCGTATATAAAATTAACTGATTCCTGATCATCAATTGGTGGCTGGGTATTGGGCATGCAAAAGATGGTTGAAAAACCACCAGCCACAGCTGATTGTGAGCCAGTATAAATAGTCTCCTCGTCCTCCCTTCCTGGTTCCCTTAAATGGGTGTGAATATCTATCAAACCAGGGCAACAGATTTTGCCCTCTGCATCGATTATCCTTTCAACAGAATTTGCTTTTTTAGATTTTTTCTTTTTTAAAACAAGTTTTTCCGTTTCGATTCTTACTATCTTTTCCCCCTTGATATAAATATCCCCAACTTTATCCAGCCCGGATTCTGGATCGATAATTCTTGCACAAGCTATTATATAATCATATTCAGGATTAGAAATCCTACTCAAGTTTTTTCTCCCCTCCTGATAAAAGATAAAGAATAGCCATCCTGGTTGCCACCCCATTTGTCACCTGGTCCAGTATTACTGAATAGGGACCATCTGCAACCTCCGGTGTTATCTCCACTCCGCGGTTCAAAGGACCCGGATGCATTATGGTGAAACCCTTGTTGAGTCTTTTCAACCTTTCCTTAGTTATGCCGAAGGTGTTGGTGTATTCCCGGAGTGATGGCAGAAGACCTGACCTCTGACGCTCAAGCTGAATTCTTAATACCATCACCACATCCCTTCCATCCAGTGCTTTATCCAGATCTGAGTAGACTCTTACACCCATCTTTTCGATCTCATAAGGCATAAGGGTAGAAGGACCACAAACGCAAACATCTGCCCCCATAGTAGTAAGACCCCAGATATTGGACCGGGCAACCCTGGAGTGTAGAATATCTCCCACGATAGCTACTTTTAATCCTTTTAATCTTTTATATTTCTCCCTTAAGGTGAAGAGATCTAAAAGAGCCTGGGTTGGATGTTCATGTGCTCCATCCCCGGCGTTGATAACTGATGAATCCACACAGTTTGCAATAAAGTGAGGTGCTCCTGGTGAGGGATGCCTGACAACCACAATGTCGATTTTCATCGCCTCTATGTTTTTTACAGTATCCTTCAAGGTCTCACCTTTTTGCACACTTGAGGTGTTAGCTGAGAAATTCACCAGCTCAGCAGAAAGCCTTTTCTCCGCTAATTCAAAAGAAATCCTTGTTCTGGTCGATGGCTCATAGAAAAGATTCACAATAGTAACCCCTCTCAGGGTGGGAACTTTTCTTATCGGTCGCATCAGTATTTCCTTAAATGTCTCTGTGGTGTCCAAGATTAGTTCTATCTGTTCTTTTTTCATCCCTTCTAATCCTAAAAGATTTTTACTTTTAAGTTCCATCGAATTCTCTACTCTTTAAAGTTTTTTTCTCTTTCTCAACTCTCTTTCTCGATTCCGTTTCTCGTTTCCCGTGCTTCGTTATTCGTTATTCGTCATCCGTCATCCGCGTACCGTTCACCGTGTTCCGTTTTCTGCTTACTGTCTACTGCCTACTTTTCCTCAAATCTCAAATCTCTATCTCAAATCTCTTCTCTCTTTCACAATGCTTACCGAATCCTCAGAATCTTTTTCTTTAATTTTCACCTTCACAAGTTCGTGTTTTGATGTGGGTATGTTTTTTCCGATGTAATCAGCTCTTATCGGGAGCTCACGATGTCCCCTATCTACCAAAACTGCGAGTTGGATAGATTTAGGTCTTCCAAAATCGATTATCTGGTCGAGTGCAGCTCTTATAGTTCGTCCGGTAAAAAGGACATCATCTACCAAAATTATTATTTTATCCTTCACATCAAACATTATCTCCGTTTTCTGAATTATGGGTTGTTCAAGTTTGGTTTGAACATCGTCCCGATATAAATTTATATCCATAAGCCCGACCGGGACTTTTACATTTTCAATTGAATTTATTATTTTGGCGATCCTTTCAGCTAAATACGCGCCTCTTGTTTTTATTCCGATAATAGCTAAGTTTTTTGCACCTTTGTTTCTTTCCAAAATCTCATGAGCGATTCTAACAAGACAGCGGTGTAAGGTTTTCTCATCCATTATAAGGATAGGTCTTGGTTTAGCCAACTTTTGCCTCCTTTTCAACTCGCATTAGGCGACAACAGGATAAAAAAATACCTTCCCTTTATCTGGGAAGGTAAAAACTCTATTCTTTTCTATTTTCATAATTCCTTTTCTAACCTCGCCGGGTTAGTTTAAAAGGATTTTGTTTTCGAGAATTAATTTAACTTTAAAAATTTGTTTGTCAAGGGAAAAATGAAGAAATTTGTAAGTTCAAGAGAGACAATAAGAAAGGGTGGATGACGGTAAATAGTAAACGGAAAACGCAATTGAGATAGAGATTTGAGATTTGAGAAAGAGAAAAAAGGCAGTAAGCAGATGACAGTAGACGGGAAACGGTAAACGGTAAACAGTAAATAGTTCCTTGTGAATGTTATCCCTGGCCGGCCTGCCCGGCCAGGGGCAGGCATCCACAAGGGAAAAGGGCTGGGGATGATAACATCCCCAGCGAGCGGTAGATTGATTGGTAGCTGCAACCTTCCCTGGCCGGGCAGGCAGGTCGCGAAATACATGAGAAATCGGCATTTGAAAAAATTAAGAAACTCAAAGATATTTTTTTCTTGACTTTTTTTTAAAAAAATTTTTATGTTAGGACGTATTTTGAAAGGAGGAGACTTTAATCTTGCCCCCGTAGCTCAGTCAGGATAGAGCAACGGTTTCCTAAACCGTTGGTCGCCCGTTCGAGTCGGGCCGGGGGTATTTTTTTATTTGACAAATTAAAATTTTTTCTTGACAAGCTTTTAAAAAGAAATATAATGTATACTCAATTGAACTTAAAAAAAGGAGTAACAGATGAAACTTAAGCTTTTGATTTTGATAGTCTTTCTTTTTGTAGTCTCATCCAGTCAAAGCTTCGCTCAATTAACTGATTATAATTTTTTAGGTGGTGGAGCAAGAGCAAAAGCTATGGGAGGCGCTTTTTTTGGAGTCTCAGATGATCCATCAGCTGCTTCCTGGAATCCAGCTGGCTTGACCCAGTTAGATAAGTATCAGATGGTTTTAACCTTTAACAACAACAGATGTAAAACATCCTTTGACCAAACCCTAAAAAGTGGTGGAGAATCCAAACCTATAAGTGACCTTTCCGATGATGTAAAAAACCTTATCACTTTTGGCTCAGTGGTGATTCCCTTTAAGATCTATGATCAAAAACTGGTTGCGAGCGTGCTTTATAATCGAATATCAGATGTAGGGGGAGAGCATCTGTTCTATACTAATAACTATCTTATAGCAGAACAAAAGGATATAATTTATAACCAGAATGGAGATCCAATAAAGACTTTCACAATTAGCTCGAGGATGCATGAGCTTTATAGAATATATCAGCTTCTAACTTTTCCTATTTCTGGGGTTTATGGGGACTTTGGCTTTGTAGGTGATTTTATTGGATATGATCGTGAAAAGTACGAATTGGATGTTACTGATTTTAAGCTAAAACAGGAGATAGATGGTGGATTGGACAAGATTTCCTTGGCTTTAGGAGGAAGTCCACTCTTCAATCTGTCTTTAGGGTTAGCAGTTAATATTTACACCGGTGGATATACTTTACAAGGGGATCATTACGGCTTTATCATATATGATATTGAAAAAGGAGCACCAGACACCACTACCTATTTGGATCTGAAACCAGTGATCGAGGCTGATTATTCTGGTTTCAATTTTACTTTTGGGGCAATGTATCAGATGAACAATTTTAGAATTGGTGGGGTAATAAAAACTCCTTATACCTTAAAGGAAGAACAAGATGTTAGGCTCGAATGGGATGAAAGGGCTTGGAATGAAAATGAGAAAAAATGGGAGATCAATCCAGGTAGAACCTCCCGTAGAGGTTTATACCTTCCACAAGAATATGCACAAGAATGGAAGTTTCCATTAGCTTGGGGAATTGGTGCATCTTATAAGATTCAAAATCTAACTTTAGCTGGTGATTTCGAGATGACATATTATTCCAAAACAGAACTTTCCTATCCTAAAAGCCCAAATGGATCGGGTTTTGAGGAACAATACTGGGCGGGCGATTTCAATCCTCCTGAGAATCCAGCTTTACCTGATAGGACAGTTAAACTTTTGTGGAATGATGTCAGTCAACTGCGATTGGGAGCAGAATATATATTCTCCACAGAATATGGGAAAATCCCCATCCGAATTGGATACAGAAATGACCCAAAGCCTTACACCAGCGTTGAAAACGTTGATATAGATACCATGATATTTGCTACTCCAGAGGATACACTCGCAAGTCCGAGATATATCTATAAAGGGGATAAAGGTGATAAAATAAATGGGAATGTTTTTACATTTGGAACAGGAATAGGCTGGAGCCAGATACTTTTTGACATCACTTACGAATACAGTCAATACGAGATCAAATCCACTGGCAAAAGCGTTGCGCTTCCAAAAATTGAGGGAATTAAATATGATGATTTTGATGAAGTGGTGGAAAGGAAAGACCATAAGATCATGATCGGTTTTACCGGCTTTTTCTAAAAGGAATCTGATAAAAAGAAGGCGAGGCGGAGCAAAAGCTTCGCCTTTTTTGTATAGAATTTTCTTGAATGGTAAAAAAATTTAATTAAATTAGAACTGTAAGATTTTTTTAAAGAAAGTCCGAAGGAAAGGAAAGCTATGAGTCCGAAGAGACGAGTAACCAAGCACATGATGAAGGAGGATAAGTTAGTCACCGCTGCTTTCAAGTTGACAGAATTTGTTCAGAAAAACTTAAACAGGGTACTTTTATTTACAGGAATTGTGGTTGTTTTAATATTGGTGGTGGTATTTTTCCTTCAAGTTCAAGCAAAAAGAAATCAAAAAGCTGAAATACTTTTTGGCAAAGCGAGAATTGAACTTAGCTCCGGTAGGCTCTTGCAGGCAATAAATGATTTAAACACCATCAGTTTGTCCTATGGGGGAACAAAAATTGCTCCTCAAGCTTTATTTCTTTTGGGGAACGCATATTTTTATTCCAAAAATTACGACCAGGCACTTAAAAGTTTCGAAAACTTCTCTATTCGATATAAAGATGACCCTCAACTTTTAGCCTCTGCTTTAGCTGGTATGGCTCAATGTTATTTTGAGAAAAAAGAATATCTTTTGGCTGGAGACTATTTTATTAAAGCGGCACAAGTGGATTTAAAAAGTTTTCTTACCCCTAACTTTTTTCTTCAAGCAGGTTACTCCTACAAAAAAGGTGAAAACTTTGAAAAAGCCAAAGACGCATTTCAGAAAATAATCGAATTTTTTCCTGAATCTAAAGAAGCCTATCAGGCTAAAATAGACTTAGCGGAGATAACTTATGGGGACCTCAACTGATAAAACTCCTTTGAATTTAGCTTTTTTGTGGCATATGCATCAGCCTTATTATAAAAGGCTGAAGGATGGAATCTATCAGATGCCTTGGGTGAGATTACATGGGTTAAAAGATTATTACGATATGGTAGCAATCCTTAACCAGTATCCATCAATCCATTTGACCTTCAACTTAGTTCCCTCTTTGATTGAACAGCTCATAGATTATGGAGAAAAAAATGCTTATGATTTGCACCTTTATTTAACTGAAAAAAAAGCCTCTCAGCTTTCCTTTGATGAGAAACAACAGATTTTGTCCACCTTTTTTAATGGAAATCTAAAGACCATGGTCTCTCCCCACTCAAGATTTTATCAGCTATGGGAGAAAAGAGGGAAAGATATTAAAGCTTCTGTTTCAAGGTATTCTACCCAGGATTTTTTAGACCTGCAGGTTTGGTCGAATTTAGCTTGGATAGATCCGATTTTCAAAAAAGACCCTGAAATCGCCTATTTTTTCAAAAAGGGGGAGAACTTCACTGAGGATGATAAAAAGCTTTTGATTTTCAAGCAAAGAGAGATTTTAAAGAAAATACTTTTAGAATATAAAAAATTAAAACAAAAAGGACAGATAGAAATTTCTTTTTCTCCCTATTTTCATCCGATAATGCCTTTGATCTTCAATGTAAGATCAGCCAAATTAGCCACCCCTGAAATCCAGCTACCGAAAGAAAGCTTCTCTTTTCCTGAGGATTTAGAAACTCAGATAGAGAAAGGAATAGAGTTATACAATAAAGTATTTGGGGATAATCCTGAAGGACTCTGGCCTCCTGAGGGTGCGGTGTCAGAAGATATTTTGCCCATACTTTCCAAATACGGTCTAAAATGGATAGCCTCAGATCAAAAGATACTTCTTCTAAGCTTACCAGCTTTTGATAAGAAAAGTCAACTCCCCTCAAAAGCTTCACTGTTTTTGCCATACAAAGTAAAAGATTGGGAAATTGCAATAGTTTTCAGGGATCATTTTTTATCCGATTTAATAGGTTTTGTTTACAGGGAATGGAACCCGGACGAGGCTACAGATGATTTTATAAAAAATTTACACACCATAAGAAAAAAAATCGGTGAAAAGGAGCTATCAAGAGCTTTAATCTCAGTGATTTTAGATGGAGAGAACTGCTGGGAATATTATTCTAATGATGGGCATGATTTTTTGAATCTATTATACAAAAAGATCGAAAATGACCCCCTTATAAGAACTGTGAAGATAAGTGAGTTTTTAGAAGAAAATCCTCCGCAAAATACCCTTCCAAGACTTTGGTCTGGTTCGTGGATAAATAGAGATTTCAAAATATGGATAGGTCATCCTGAGGATAATCTTGCCTGGGACCTTCTCAAGATGACCAGGGATGCATTGGTGGAGTATGAGAAAAAAGCTTCTGGGGTGGATCCAGAAAAGCTCTCTTTATCCTGGAAGGAAATACATATCGCTGAGGGTTCGGATTGGTGCTGGTGGTATGGTGATGAACATCAAGGTCCATCTACTGATGAATTTGATCGATTGTTCAGATCGCACCTTTTAAATGTATATGAGCTTATTAAAAGAAAGCCACCAGAGATTTTGTTCAAGCCTATACGAAAGGGAGGAGTTCCTTTGTATATTGAGGAGCCAACAGATTTTATTACACCAGCTTTAGATGGCAGAGAGACCCACTATTTCGAATGGCAGAACGCTGGATTTTTGGATTGCGTTAAATCTGGTGGAGTTATGCATAAAGCATCACATCTGGTAAAAGCTTTGTTTTTCGGCTTCGACCAGGAAAACCTGTATTTCAGAATAGATTTTTCCACAGAGCAAAAAGATTATAGAAAAAAAGAATATCAATTCGATATTGAGTTCACCGAGCCATCCCAATGTAGGATATCTATCCAGAAAATGGAGGGTGAACTTTATAGATTGGACAAAGAGAAAAAAGAGTGGCAAAAAATTCCACAAAAAATAAAAGTTGTTATTGATAAGATAATTGAGATAGCTTTGCCGATCAAATCTTTTGAATTTAAAAAGGATCAATCTATATGGTTTAGATTGATTGTATCCCAGGATAAAAAGGAGCTGGAAAGATGGCCACAAACTGATCTGATCAAATTTAACCTCCCTTTGGACAAAAAAAAGCCGATGTTTTGGGGTGTTTAAATTAACAATAAAAATCAATAAGGAGGACCCATGGAGGAACCGAAAGATTCTTCTGAAAAAACTACAGAAGACCAAGAAGAACAGAAAATGATCGAGGAGGGGAAAACAGCTGCTATTTTTGGCTACATCCCTTTTTTGTGCTTTATCCCTTTGATCAAGATGAAGGATAATCCATTTGCTTTAAAGCATGGGAAACAGGGATTGATTCTTTTTTTAATCGAGATCATTGCAGTTGTATTTCTATTGCCCAAAATCAGCGATCTTTTCTGGACTGCTGTTCTAATTTTGTGTCTGGTTTTTGTCCTTTTGGGTATTCTTTATGTTCTTCAAGGGAAAACCTGGAAGATCCCCTATATTGGAGATTTAGCGGAGAAGCTAAAGATCTGATTTTGTGTCTTTGGTTTAATAAAGATTTGAATCTATTGCTTCATCAACAATGTTTTCGTAAGTTTTTTAATTTGAGTCTGTAACTAAAGAGGTATTGTTGGTCGCTCTTGGACGGATGTTCTCATCCGTCCTCCCGTTCGGCTGGATGATTCGCATGAATGCCTCAAGGTCAAGAGACATACGCATAACATCCAGCCGGAGCACAAAAAAGTAACATTTTGTTAGTTGCTGGACACTATTTTTTAAAAAGTTTTAAGACTTTAAAGCAGGCAAAAGTCTGCTTTTTTGTGTTTGACAATTATACTCATAATCAATATTTTTATTAAAGAAAAGGTTAAAATGAAATATTTGAATACAAAAGAATTGAAAAAGCTAACTTTGACTCAGATACTCGAACTCAGCGCCAAGACCTACGCTGATCAAATATGCATGTACTATCACAAAGTGGATAAATTTGTTGGACTCAGCTATAGAGAGATAGATTTGAAATCAAAAGCTTTTGCCCGTGGTTTAATCGAGTTAGGAGTTGAAAAAGGGGATAGAATAGCAGTCTTATCAGAGAATAGACCGGAGTGGGGAATATCATATTTTGGGATACTTTTAGCTGGAGGGATTGTTCTTCCTTTGGATCCTTGTTTGAAGATCTCAGAGCTCAAGCATATAATCCGGGAAGCAAAAGCCAAGCTAGTGGTGACATCTGTAAAATTTATCTCAGACCTTGAGGAGATTTCAAATTCTTTAACTTTTCTTCAAAAAATAATCTGTATGGATGATATGCCCCAAAAAAGCTCTGTTCCTTTTTCCCAGTTACTTAAAGTTAGAGGGGAATCTACAAAGGATGTGTTCTACCCGAAATTAGATGATATTGCTTCCGTGATCTATACCTCGGGCACTACCGGAAGCTCAAAAGGTGTGGTTTTGACTCATAAGAACATTATCTCCTGTATATGGGGTTTACAAAAGAGGATCGATTTTGATTCATCCGATAATTTTCTTTCGATTCTGCCTCTCCATCACGCTTTCGAGTGCACCTGCGGATTTTTGACCCCTATTTCAAAAGGTGCCAAGATCACTTTCGCTCGCAGCCTGAAATCCAAAGAGATTTTAGAGGATATAAAAAATTCAGAGGCAACTATTATGTTAGGGGTCCCTTTGCTTTTTGAGAAGATGCTTTCAGGTATTTTCAGAGCGGTAAAAAGGCGTCCTTTTTTTGTTCGGGCTCTTTTCAAAGCCAACTTAGGAGTGGTTAAATTTTTGAAGAAAGCTTTTAAGATAAATTTTGGGAAGGCTCTATTTAAAGGGTTACGCAAAAAGGCAGGACTGTCCAGCTTACGTCTATTTTTCTGTGGAGGAGCGCCTTTAGATCCAAAAGTTGCCCAGGGTTTTGATCTTTTGGGGATAAAGTTTTTGCAAGGATATGGTTTGACTGAGACCTCTCCGGTCTTAACAGTTAATCCCCAAAAAAATCCCAAACACGAATCTGTGGGGCTCCCTATCCCTGGAGTTGAGCTGAAGATTTTAAATCCGGATAAAAAAGGTATCGGCGAAATTGCTGCCAGGGGGGATTTGGTGATGGAAGGATATTATAACAACGAGAAGGCGACATCAGAAGTTTTTAAAGATGGCTGGTTTTTAACCGGGGATTCCGGGTGGGTGGACCGGAATGGATACTATTATGTTGTGGGTAGGTTAAAAAATGTGATCGTTACTCGGGCTGGCAAAAATGTCTATCCTGAGGAGTTAGAAAATGAATTAAACAAATCTCCTTTTATCTTAGAATCTTTAGTTTTAGGAAGACCTACTCCTGGGGGAAAAGGGGAGGAGCCCTATGCCATAATCGTTCCGGACTATGACTATTTTGACCAGGTAGCGGAAAAGGATGGGGTGGTCTTTGATGAGGAGAAGATAGAGATGACCATAAAATCTGAGATTGTGGAATGCTGTTCCAACATCGCAGATTACAAAAGGATCAAAGGATTTAAAATAAGAGAGGAGGAGTTCGAGAAGACGACTACCAAGAAGATAAAAAGGTATCTTTATGAGCATAAGGTGGTGAGAGTGTCAGCGGATTGAACGGATTTAGCGGAGAAATTCGCAGCAGATGGAACAGATGAATTCACAGCAGATTAAGCAGATTGAACGGATAATTATTTTGTAGGGGCGGGGCTTGTTGAGCTTGGCGAAATCCCGATTTATCGGGGTCCCCGCCCTGAGGCAGAGAAATGTTTAACAAAGGGGAAAGGATGAAAAAGATATTTGTTTTTGTGATTTTGGCTTTGGTTCTTGTTGGTTTTGTTGGGGGGCAGGAAAGAGATACCCTCAAAGTTTCGCAACAAGTGGAGAGTTTGAAAGCTGAGATTGAGGAACTTAAAAAGGATGTGTATGAGAAAAGCATTGAGGGAATCAACAGAAGTATAAGCAATGTGAATACGGTTGCCACAGTCATAGGAGCAGTTGTTGTGTTACTTGGTATCATAGGCGGCATTACCCTGTGGAGGGCTGCTAAAGCTGAACGAGAACTTAGAACAGACGTGAAGGATACGAGGCGGGAACTCAGGGAGGACACAAAGGATATGAAACAGGAACTTAGAGAAGATATAAAGGAAATGAGGGGAAGAGTAGAAAGTGAATGCCAAAGAGTGGAGAATATGGCAGACAAAATTGCAACAGTAAAAGATGAGGTAGAAGAAGCTAAAAAGAACATGACAAAAATCCTTATAAAGGAAACCGAGAAAGCAGGTAAATCAAGAGAGGAGATAGAGGCTATAAAATCTTCGGCTGACAAAACGGTTAAAGAGATGGAAAGTAAGTATAAAGAAATGGTGGAACTTGTAGAAGAAGCGAAATCGATCTTACAGGACACCACAGAGCAAAAGAAAGCGGCTGAGGAAGCGGCAAGAAAAGCTGAAGCAGAAAGACTTTTTGCGGAAGCGTATTCGTTAGTTGAAAGAGGAAGGTTGGAGGAAGGCATAGAAACGTATGAGAAAGTAATAAAGTTAACTCCTAAGGATGCAGATGCCTATAACAACTGGGGTGTTGCTCTTTCAGATTTAGCGGATTTGAAAGAAGATGAGGCTTTATATCGAGAGTCTTTTGAGAAGTATGCTTTAGCAGTAAAATATAAAAAGGATTATCATGAAGCCTATTACAACTGGGGTCTAACTCTTACTGACTTAGCAGATTTAGAGGAAGGTGAGGGTTTATACAGAGAATCTTTTAAGAAATATGCTTTAGCTGTGAAATACAAAAAGGATGATCATGAAACCTATTACAACTGGGGTGTTGCTCTTTCAAATTTAGCGGATTTGAAAAAGGATGAGACTTTATATCGAGAATCTTTTGAGAAGTATGCTTTAGCAGTAAAATACAAAGAGGACGATCATTTAGTCTATAACAACTGGGGTTTAACCCTTTCTAAGTTAGCCGATTTTAAAAAGGATGAAAGACTTTATGGTGAATCTTTTGAGAAGTTTGTTTTAGCAGTAAAATACAAAGAGGATTTTGATGGAGCCTATTACAACTGGGGTAATGCCCTATCTGCCTTAGCAAAGTTGAAGAAGGATGAAACTCTTTATCGTAAATCTTTTGAGAAGTTTGCTTTGGCAGTAAAATACAAAGAGGATTTTCATGAAGCCTACAACAACTGGGGTTTAGCTCTTTCTGACTTAGCAGATTTAGAGCAAGATGAGGGTTTATACCAAGAATCTTTTAAGAAGTATGCTTTGGCTGTAAAATATAAAAAGGGTGATTATGAAACCTATTACAACTGGGGTGATGCTCTTTCAGATTTAGCGGATTTGAAAAAGGATGAGGCTTTATATCGAGAATCTTTTGAGAAGTATGCTTTAGCAGTAAAATACAAAAAGGATTATCATGAAGCCTATTTCGACTGGGGTACTGTGCTATTAGAGTTTGGAAAACTAACAAAAGAAAAGCAGTTCTTTATACAGGCTTTAGAAAAAATTGAAAAAACTATTGAGATTAAAAAAGAAGATGTAGATGCTTGGTATAATAAAACCTGTGCTTACTCATTATTAAATGAAAAAGATAAAGCATTAGAATGTCTCAAAAAAGCAATTGAATTGGACCCATCGTTGAAAGAATATGCCAGAAAAGATAAAGATGAGGATTTCAAGTGGTTGTGGAAGGACGAGGATTTTAAGAAGTTGGTGGAGTAGGTCAGCGGATTTATCAACGGATAGAACGGATTTAGCGGATGGATTCCCAACAGATGGAATAGATGGATTCACAGCAGATGGAACAGATGAATTCACAGCAGATGAAACGGATTAAGCGGATGATTATATTGTAGGGGCGGGGGGGTCCCCGCCTATGGGTGGAGACAAGCTCCACTCCTACAAGAGAGGAAGGAAAAGTATGCAGCCGAAAATTTACACGGTTACTGAAATCACCAGAGAGGTTAAAGATTTATTAGAGGAAAATATACCTCCTGTCTGGGTTGAGGGAGAAATCTCCAATTATACCTTGCACTCATCCGGACACCGTTATTTCTCCTTGAAAGATGAGAACTCACAGATAAGGTGCGTTTTCTGGAGATGGCAGGCTTTCTCCCTTTCTTTTGAGCCTGAGGATGGGATGAAAGTCATTGCCCTGGGAAATATAACAGTCTATGAGAAAGCAGGTCAATATCAGCTTTATGTGGAAAAGCTTCATCCCTTAGGAATCGGTAAATTAGAGCTCGAATTTCAAAGATTAAAAGAAAGACTTTATAAAGAGGGTCTTTTCGATGAACAACACAAAGTCCCCATTCCAGAATTTCCACAAGTTATAGGAGTGGTGACCTCACCAACTGGCGCAGCCATCAGAGACATCGTGAAAATTATCCAAAGAAGGGCACCGGATGTTAATATAATATTAAATCCGGTCAGAGTTCAGGGCAAAGGGGCGAAAGAGGAGATCGCCCAGGCAATAAGAGATTTTAACCAATACAAAAAAGTCGACCTTTTAATAGTTGGAAGGGGCGGAGGGTCTTTGGAAGACCTGTGGGCTTTTAATGAGGAGGTTGTTGTTAGAGCAATTTATGATTCGAAGATACCGATTATATCCGCAGTTGGTCATGAGATAGATTTCACCATATCAGATTTCGTAGCAGACTTAAGAGCACCAACACCTTCTGCTGGAGCTGAACTTGCAGTGAGGGACAGAACAGAGTTAATAAAAGAGATGAATTCACTTTTGAATAAATTAGTCAGTTTACAAAAATCGACCATTGATCTTTTTAAAAGAGAAGTTGAATCTTTAGTAAAATCTTATGGATTTAAGCGTCCTTTGGATATGTTGACACAACTCTCCCAGAGAACAGATGAGCTTTACAAAGCTTTATCAAAAGGGGTAAAAAATTTCTTTGAATTTAAGAAAAAATCCTTATCTTTGGTTTTGGGTAAGCTGAACGTCTTGTCACCCCTTTCTGTTTTTGAGAGGGGATTCAGCTTAACCCGCAAGTTGCCCGAGCTTATGATAATTAAGGATGCGGGTTTGCTTAAAAAAGATGATAGGGTAGAGGTCAAATTCCTTAAGGGGAAAATTGAGTCAAAGGTGGAGAAGATTGAAAAGGAATAAAAGATGGGAAAAGAAAAAAGCTTTGAAGAGGCTTTAAAAAGATTAGAGGAGATTGTTCAAAAATTAGAGGGAGGAGACCTATCCCTGGATGAGTCCCTTTCACTTTTTGAAGAGGGGATAAATCTTTCACGATTTTGCACAAAAAAACTTGCTCAGGCAGAGAAAAAGGTGGAGAAGCTTTTAAAATTGGGAGAGGAGTTCAAATTAGAACCTCTGGATCTTGAAGAAGAGGAGTGAAATGGATTTCAAAAAATATCTTGAGGAAAAAAGAAAATTAGTTAACGAAACACTCGACACTTTTCTGCCCGAAGAAAAAGAGAAGCCAAAGATTATTCATAAGGCCATGAGATATTCAGTCTTTGCAGGTGGTAAAAGATTAAGACCGATCTTAGCAATAGCGGTATTTGAGCTTTTAGGGGGTAAAGGGAAAAAAATTTTACCTTCTGCTTGTGCCTTAGAGCTTATCCACACCTATTCTTTGATCCACGATGACTTACCTTGTATGGATGACGATGACTTAAGAAGGGGTAAGCCCACTTTGCACAAGGTATTTGGAGAGGGGATAGCTGTTTTAGCAGGTGATGCTCTGCACGCCTTAGCTTTTGAGCTTTTGATCTCTACCAAAAGACCAGATGTCGCCTTAGAAGTTGCAAAGGCTATCGGGACCAAAGGTATGATCGGAGGACAGGTTGCTGATCTTGAAGCTGAGGGAAAATCCAGAATAACGCTTCCTGAGGTCAAATATATCCACCAACACAAAACAGGAGCTTTGATAAAAGGATCGGTTATGGCAGGTGCGCTCTTAGCAGATGCCTCTCCCAAAAAGCTTTCCAAATTATCTGAATTTGGTCAAAATATAGGCTTGGCTTTCCAGATAATAGATGATATATTAGATGTGATCGGTAAAGAGAGATTAGTCGGAAAGAAAATCAAAAAAGATAAGCTCAAGGCTACTTATCCTAAACTTATAGGAGTGGAAAAATCAAAAAAAATGGCAGAAAAGCTCATCCAACAGGCTAAAGACCAGCTCGGTATATTTAAAAGGAATGGAGCTATCTTAAAGAATTTAGCTGACTTTGTGGTGAATCGGAGCTTTTGAAGATGGAAAACCTTTTAGATAAAATCAACTCACCTGCGGACTTAAAAAAGATCCCTTTAGAAAAACTTCCCCAATTAGCTGAAAAGATAAGGGGAAAAATCATATCAGTTGTTTCAAAAAACGGAGGACACCTGTCCTCGAATTTAGGTGCGGTTGAACTGACGCTTGCCCTGCATTATGTGTTTGACTCGCCCAAGGATAAAATCGTCTGGGATGTGGGGCACCAGTGTTACACTCATAAGCTTTTAACTGGAAGAAAAGAGAAATTTGAAACCATAAGAAAATACCTTGGACTTTCAGGATTTCCAAAAAAGGATGAATCAGAGCACGATGTTTTCGATGTTGGACATGCCTCTACATCCATCTCCTCCGCTCTTGGATTAGTCTGCGCAAGAGATTTAAAAGGGGAGGACTTTTCTGTAATTGCTGTTATCGGGGATGGAGCATTAAGTGGTGGATTGTCCTTTGAGGGACTTAACAATGCTGGAGCGCAGAAAAAAGACTTAATCGTGATCTTAAATGATAACTCCATGTTCATATCAAAGAACGTGGGGGCTATGGCTAAATATCTGACTGACCTTTTGACTGATGAGAAGTATAACAAGCTCAAAGCAGAAGTTTGGGAGCTTGTGGGTAAGTTTAAACGAAGAGATAAGATCAGAGCTATGGTTCAGCAAGTTGAGGAGTCAGTGAAGGGTTTTTTAGTTCCCGGGATTATATTTGAGAAATTAGGTTTCAGATATTTCGGACCTATAGATGGGCATCACCTTCCTCAATTGATCAAGACATTATCCCATCTCAAGACTTTAAAAGGACCGATATTTCTTCATGTTCTGACTAAAAAAGGGAAGGGATATAAATATGCTGAGGAGGATGCCCCCCGTTTTCATGGTATAGGCTCTTTTGACAAGGTAACTGGAAATTCCAACTCTGAGAAAGGAAGAAAGGCTTTCACCGATGTGTTCTCAGAAGCGATGGTGGAGATAGGAGAAAAAGATGAGAAAGTTGTTGCGATAACTGCTGCTATGTCTTTAGGCACCGGACTTTACTCTTTTGCCCAGAAGTTCCCACAAAGATTTTTCGATGTTGGAATAGCAGAACAGCATGGCGCCGCATTCTCTGCTGGCTTAGCTCGTCAAGGCTTAAAGCCTGTTTTTGCGGTCTATTCAACATTTTTGCAAAGGGCTTTTGATCAGGTTATTCATGATATCGCCTTGCAAAATCTTCCGGTGACTTTAGCAATAGATAGAGCAGGAATAGTTGGTGAGGATGGACCCACTCATCACGGCTTTCTTGATTTATCATATCTTCGTGGAATTCCCAATTTTGTGATTGCCTCCCCCAAAGATGGAAAGGAGCTAAAGGATTTACTTTACACCGCAGTCAACTGGAAAAAATCTCCTTTTGCATTGAGGTATCCGAGATGTCCTGTTCCTGATCAACCTGAAAAAGTCGGTATCGATCAAGAGAAAAGTTTTGGAAAGATAGAGGTGGGGAGCTGGGAGGTTTTGAGAGAGGGGAATGATATTTTGATCTTAGCCACAGGCTCTGTGGTTATTCCTTCGGTTGAGGCTTCTTTTAAACTCACAAAAGATTATATTGATGCCACTGTGGTAAATTGCAGGTTTATAAAACCTCTGGATGAGACCCTTCTTTTTTCACTTTTAAAAAAGCATGAATTTGTTTTAACAGTTGAGGAGAATTCGCTTCTGGGTGGATTTGGCTCTGCGATTTTGGAGTTTATCCAAAAAAACAGCTTAAATAATATCCATTTGAAAATGCTGGGAATTCCGGATAAATTCATCCAGCATGGTAAAAGGGGTCTCCTTTTAAAAGATCTGGGGCTTGACCCTGATGGGATTTTTAAAGCTGTAAAAGAATTGTTAAAGACAAAAAGGGGGAAATTAAAGTTTCAGATCTCAAAACAAAACAAATTAAAATGAAAAGCATAGGTATAATCGCTAATCCTAAAAAGCCGAAGGTAAAAAAGATAATAGAACAGATGATTTTGTGGGCTGAAAAAAATAAAATCGACTGCTATCTTTCCGATGAGCTAAAAGATTTGGTCGGTATCGATCAAGAGATTGGAAAAAAAGAAAAACTCTTACCTTTATCTTCACTCCCTGATAAATCAGAGGTTTTAATATCTTTGGGCGGGGATGGAACTATGCTCAAAACTGCGAGAACAGCGGGAGAAAAGTGTAATCCAATACTTGGAATAAATCTTGGAAGCTTAGGATTTATCACCGAGACAACGACAAACGATCTTGAGAAGACCTTAAATCGTTTGTTAAAAAAGGAATTCCAACTCGAAAAAAGAATGGTTTTGAAGGCGAAAATCGATTTGATGGACCAGCCATATGTTTTCGCTTTAAATGATGTAGTTTTGGACAAAGGAGGTGTTGCCAGATTAATTCAGATGCACCTTTACGACAAGGATGAGTTCGTCTGTTCATATTCTGCTGATGGATTAATAATCTCCACGCCCACCGGTTCAACCGCATATTCTTTAGCTTCAGGTGGACCGATAATAAATCCCAAAATAAACGCAATTATTGTTGCACCGATCTGCCCCCATACCCTTGCCTCCAGGCCAATCATCTTTTCAGAAAAAGGTAATTTGAAAATTGTTGTTGAATGCGACCAGAGAGATGCTCTGCTCACCATAGATGGGCAGATCGCCAAAACATTAAAGTCTGGAACCTCGGTTTTAGTAAGCAAAGCAGAGCACACTGTTAATCTTATAAAATTTCCAGAATCTTCCTTTTACTCTGTTTTAAGAAAGAAGCTCCACTGGGGTGCAAGACCGAGGACAGAGGAGTAATTTTTTTATAGAGGGAAAGATATAAAAAGGGGAAAGGACGCTTTTACAGGATAAAGAAAAATTAAAACCGCAGTAAAGTTTAAAAAGCAAAATTAAAAAATTTAAAAAAATATTTATGAAAAGATGAAGATATTTTATGGTAATGCTCTGCAAAAGGTCAAAAAGTTCTAAATGGCCATTAAAAAATCTGAAATTTTTCTAATTCCAAATCTTTTAACCCTTCTCCGCCTTATCTTACTCCCTTTTATCTTTTACTTCCTTTTAAAAAACACAACCAAAGATTTAATTTACGCCATAATACTTATGGGAATAGTATATTTTTCAGATATCTTCGATGGGTATTTAGCTCGAAAGCTGAATCAAAAGTCAGATTTCGGGAAGATTTTAGACCCGATTGTTGATAAAATAGTCATCTTTTGCTTTGGTTTATATGTTCTTTTTTATAAAGGATTTCCGCTCTGGGCTTTTGTGTTAATATTGATTAAAGACATTTCAATTCTTTCTGGTGGTCTATATCTTATCAAAAAGAAAAATGTAATTCCAACTCCTAATTTTTGGGGGAAATACACTGCCTCAGTCTTAGGAGTAGTTTTGTTTTTGTATATACTGGAAATCGATTCTTTAAAAATTTTGGGTTTATGGATTGGTGTAGGAATGGTTCTGATTACAATTTTTACCTATGTAAAACTTTTTATTCATAGCATGCAAAAAAGTTAAAAGTCAAAGGTAAATCTTTTAGCTGATAATTTTTTTCAATAACAACAAGGATAATAATCTCTGAAGCTGAAAAAAAGTTTTTAAAAATTTTTTCAAACGAAACTTTATTCTCGGTATCGATCAAGAGATAAGATTTTCGTAAGTTTTATCAAAAAAGGAGGATTTTTATGTTTTATGGTCAACCCTGGTTTACATTTATAAACATTGGCAGAATGATTTTTTCATTAGTCCTTTTAGCATTAGTTATAATAATTCCCATCGTCATCTACAATCTCGGTTCCAAGCTCGATAAGATAAATCAGAAACTTGACTACATCGGGGAGCTTTTAAGAACACAGCAAAGGGCATAAGGTTATTTGAAAAACTGAATTTTTATATAAAATCCCCATTCTTACTCTCATGCGATTGTTATCTCTCTACTCAGCAAAGGGTAAGTTGGGATGGACTTTAAACTCCCTCTCCACAAGTGGAGAGGGAAAAGGGTGAGGAAAGATCATTCATATAAAAAATAACGCGAAAAGCTTTCAATAAAACAGTTGCGAAACTTGGCTAAAATACTTATCTTGATTTTGAAAATTAGATAAAGGAGAAGCTATGAGAAAGACGATAATTTTTATTTTAGCTTTATTTTTTCTTTTTGCAATTTTTCAAACATCTTTTGGCAAAAAGGAAAAGACCGGGAAAGTTAAAGGGAACGTTTTTACTGACAAAAAATTCGGATACCAGCTCACCTTTTTGGAAAACTGGAAGCTTTCAACTGAAAAAGAGCCCTCTCTGGTCCGGGCAACCTTGATGAAAAAAAACTACCAGGTTGACAGATCCACGAGATTCGGAGGGTATGAGGTAAACATCCCGACAATAATTATCTTAGCTGATACCACCTCCCTATCTCTGGAGGAGTTCAAAAATGCACTTCTGGAGGAGAGCAAAAAGATAAAGAATTTGGATAAGTATAGGCTGAAACTTGAGTTTTTAACCAACTCAGAGCTTTTGCAGGAAAGGGAGACCTTAGTCGATTCTATTCCAGCTTTTATTTTGACCTTTAAGAAAAGATATTTTAAGACCACTGTAGATGAAACCCGGGGTATAACTCCTGAGGGAACTGAAGTAATAGTTGAAGAGTTTATCGTCGGTCATATCGTTTTTTTCAAAAAGGAAAAAAATATTTTTTTGGTGCATTTTTCCTGTGAGCGACAATTCATCGGACCGAATCATCGTGAATTTACCAATATTATGAATGGATGGGAATTTAAAGATTAAAATCCTAAATTCTAAATTCTAAATTCAAAATTCAAAATAGAATATAAGCCTTCTTAATTGATCAATCGATAAAATGCTTGCTGATTAACTTTTTAAGATTAAAGAAAATTTTTTAAAAAGTCCTCTTTTTGATTGACAATAACTCTTTCAGATATTAATTTAGAAATTAAATCGAAGGAGGTTGTATGTGGGCTGTAAGATTTTTTCTGATTATAGTGATTATCATCTTGGTCATTGGCTTCTCCATATATAATTCAGCTGAGACGGTCGATGTTAATCTATTTGGCAAGGTGTATATAGATGTTCCAATGATCTACCTTGCTTTCTGGGCATTTGTCATCGGTATGTTGATTTCATTTCTTTTAGGCATAACCCACTACCTCAAATTTCAATCTGAACTCAGAGAACAGAAAAAGGGAAACAAAAGCCTAATGGAGGAGATCACCACTTTAAGAAATATCCCCTTGGAGGAGGATATAGAGGAAAAATAGTTGGGAGGATAAAAAGTGGAATATGTGCTTAACTGGTGGATTTTAGCGGGTATAGTAATTGTTATTTTTGTTTTAATCCTTTTCTGGTTTGGTTCAAAAAGAAAAAAAGCCAAGCCAGCAGAAAAAATCTATATTGAAGGATTAAAAGCTTTGGTGTCTGGCGAGGACAGGATAGCTTTTCAAGAATTCAGGAAGGTTGTCGATTTAGATACGAATAACATCGATGCTTATCTTAAATTGGGGGACCTTTTCAGAAAAAGAAAAAGGTTTGATCGAGCGCTTCAGATTCACAAACAGCTCCTTTTGCGGCATAATCTCACTTTTGAATCAAAAAAGGAGATAAAAAAAGCTATAGCCTCTGATTACATAGAATCTAAAGACTACAACCAGGCTTGCGCTGTTTTGGAGGATTTGTTGAAATCAGATGAAAAGGACTTCTGGGTGCTCTCGAAACTTTTAGCTGAATATGAGGAAAAAGAGGATTGGGAGAAAGCTTTCTACTTAAGAGAAAAATTTTTCAAAGACAAAAAAGAGAAAAGTCAGAAAATCTTAGCGCTTTATAAGGTCTTTATGGGTAAGAAATTAGCCTCTGAAAAAGAGTTCCACAAAGCAAGGATCTCTTATAAGGAGGCTTTGCATAAAGATGTTGGCTGTGTTCCAGCCTTAATCTTTTTGGGCGATGCATACTATGAGGAGAAAAGGGTAGAGGAGGCGATTTCATCCTGGAAAAAGCTTTTGGAGATAGCGCCGAAGTCCTCTTATCTGGTTTTCGAAAAGCTCGAAAAAGCTTTATTCGAATTGGGAAACTACGGGGAGATAGAGAAAATCTATGACCTGGTATTAAGAAACGACCCCCAGAACATACAGGCGCTTTTCGCATTATCAATTTTAGATGAGAAAAGAGGGAGAAAATCTCAGGCAGAACAGAAACACCTGCAGATTTTAGACTCAGACCCTGATTTTTTACCTTCAAGGCTCAGCTTGATAAAGATATATCAGGATAAAGGGGAAAAAACTAAAGCTAAGGAGATGGTCGATTCTTTGTTTGATGACTTTTTTACCCAATCTGAGAAATTTTTCTGCGAGAGGTGTGGATATAGCTCAACTGAGCCTTTGTGGAGATGCCCTTCTTGTAAGGAGTGGAATAGCTTCGGGATTTAAAAAAATAGTTTTTTTATCCTCTATTTAAAAAAGTTTTAATAACTAAAGAAAGTATCCTTTCGGTTCAGATGGAGAAGATAGGAACCCCATTGATGAATCAATATTGTAAAATAAAATCTCTGTATCCACAAGAGATTTTGTTTTTCAGAATGGGGGATTTCTATGAGATGTTCGGAGAGGACGCCAAGATCGCATCAAAGATTTTGGGTATAGCTTTAACTTCACGGGCACATGGAAAATCGGAAAAAGTTCCTTTAGCTGGTGTCCCTTATCATTCAGCTGAAAAATATATATCACAATTATTAAGGGCCGGAAAGAAAGTGGTTATCTGTGAGCAAACAGAGGACCCCAAAACCGCAAAAGGGATTGTTAAAAGAGAGGTGGTTGAGCTTATCACCCCGGGAACAATAACCATCGATAGCCTTTTTGACTCGGATGAAAAAATTTTTTTAGCAAGCCTTACCTTTGATGAACAAAATGCTGGTCTGGCAGTTTTAGACCTTTCCACAGGCGAGTTCAAAGTTGAGGAGGATTCTTTTCAGAAAGTAGTGGAGAAAATAAACGCGATAAAGCCAAAGGAGATACTTCTGCCTCAAAGACTCTCTGAGAAAAAATCACTTGAGCTTGAAGATTTAAAAAATCAAGCGACCCTTACCTTTCTTGATGATTACAAGTTCAGCTATGATTATGCTTATCAAACCATCACCAGCCACTTCAAGACAGCATCTCTGGATGGCTTTGGGATCTCGGATTTAAACTTGGGAATCTCGTCTGCTGGAAGCATCCTTTCTTATCTTGAGCAGACCAAAAAGACTTTCCTTTTGCACATCAATAAGATAACAAAGGCATCTTATGATGAGTGTATGTTTTTGGACTTCACCACCTTGAGAAATCTGGAGATATTTTCTCCTTTCAGCTCAACTGATTCAAAGGATTTTTCTTTTAAGAAAAATAGTCTATTCCACATTCTGAATAAGACCAAAACCGCGATGGGAGCAAGGCTTTTAAAGGAATGGTTGAAAGCTCCCCTTTATAATGTGGAAAAGATAAAACAAAGGCAAAACTCAGTATCTGAGCTTTTGGAAAAAAGGGATAAAACGTTTGATCTTACAAAACTTTTAGACAAAATCCAGGATATAGAGAGGCTTGCTGGAAAGCTCGGTTATGGTAAAGCCAATCCAAAAGACCTTGTCGCACTGGGTTTGTCTTTGAAAAATGTTCCGGAGATTAAAAATCTTTTAAAAGAGTTTAACTCCGCTCTTTTGAAAAACATAAAAGAAAAACTACCCGATACCTCTGAGATAGTCGATCTGATCCAATCCTCAATTGTGGATGACCCTCCTTCGGTTTTAACTGAGGGTGGAATTATAAAAAAAGGATACAGCCAAAAGCTTGATGAGTTAAAAGAAAAGATAAAAACATCCAGGGATTGGATAGCCACCCTTCAACAGACCGAGAGGGAAAAAACAAAAATCCCTACACTTAAGGTTGGTTTTAACCGGGTGTTCGGATATTATATAGAGATCACCAAGCGCCATCTTTCCAAGGTTCCAGAGGGGTATATACGAAAGCAGACTCTAATAAATGCTGAGAGATTTGTCACCGAGGAGTTGAAAAAAAGGGAAGAGATAATCTTAGGTGCTGAGGAGAAAATCTTTGAACTCGAGCATGATCTTTTTTTAGAGATAAGGTCTAAGGTTGCAAAAAAAATTAAGGATATTCAGAAAACCTCTGAATACTTAGCCACTTTAGATATCTTGTTAAGTTTTAAGGAGGTGGTTTTAAATTATCGTTATGTTCGTCCTGAAATCGATTTAAGTGATGATATAATAATCGAGGATGGGAGACATCCGATTCTTGAACATCTGCTCGAAAAAGGATTTGTTCCAAATGATACAATAATCAATTCAGACGAAAAGATTCACATCATAACCGGACCGAATATGGCTGGAAAGTCAACCTATTTGAGGCAGGTTGGACTTATAGTGCTTTTGGCTCAAGTTGGCTGTTTTGTTCCAGCTAAGAAAGCAAAAGTAGGTCTGGTGGACAGAATATTCACCAGGGTGGGTGCCTTGGATAGTATCGCAACAGGCAAAAGCACATTTTTGGTGGAGATGAACGAAACAGCCAATATATTAAACAATGCCACCTCGAAAAGCTTAATCCTTTTGGATGAGATCGGTAAGGGAACATCAACTTTTGATGGGCTTTCCATTGCCTGGGCTACAACTGAGTATATCCACTATCATCCCAAGCTTTGTTCCAGGACTTTAGTTGCAACCCATTTCCACGAGTTAACTGAGTTAGCCAAACTTCTTCCAAAGGTAAGAAACTATCAGATAAAGGTTAAGGAATGGAAAGATGAGATAATATTTTTAAGAAAGATCGTCCCCGGAGGATGCGATGACTCATTCGGAATTTATGTGGCAAAATTAGCTGGAGTTCCAAAGGAGGTCCTGGAAAGGTCAAGGGAGATATTGTTGAAATTAGAAGGAGAGGAGCTTTCTTACAAGAGGGTTTCAAAACCAGGGGCTTTCTCGCAAAAAAAATCTTATCAGTTAAGTATTTTTTCAGCTAAGGATAACGAACTTGCTCAGGATTTGAAGAAAATTAATATAAATAAGTTGACACCTCTGGAGGCTTTGAATAAGTTGGAGGAGTTGAAGAGGAAAGCGGAAGAATAATGAAGAATGACGGATGAAGAATGATTAATGACGAATGACGGATGACGAATATGGCGGTTTATAAAAAGTTTGAGGATTTGCCTGTGTGGATTTTGGCGAAGGATTTGGCGGTAAAAATATATCAGGTGAGCAAGGGAGAAAAATTTCGTAAGGATTATGCTTTGGTTGACCAGATTCGAAGGGCATCTATTTCTATTTCGAGTAATATCGCTGAGGGGTTTGAAAGGGGATCGAAAAAAGAATTTATTCAATTTCTCTATATAGCCAAGGGTTCTTTAGGTGAAGTGAGAAGTCAATTGCAAGTTTGCTTTGAACTGGGTTATATGAATGAGCAAAACCTGAAAACTCTTTTATTGCAGAGTTATGACCTCTCGAATCAATTAGGTGCTTTTATTTCATCAATTAAGAAGAGGATTAGAATTTAATTCGTCATCATTCATCAATCATTCGTCATAATTTAAGGATGAAAAATAAGCTTATCATATTACTCGCAGTTGACAGGAGGTTGGTTAAAAATGGGGAATAAAAAACAAAAGCCTGCAAAAATCTTGTTGGATGTTCCTGTTGATGATGGGGTTTTAGGTTTTGATAATTATAGGGATGCTTTGATAAATATTATCAAAAGCTCCGAACCAAGGTTCACTATTGGAATCTTCGGTGGCTGGGGAACTGGGAAGACTACTTTGATGAAGATGATGAAGAAAAAGTTGGATGATGAGGGAGAGGCTACGGTTTGGTTTAATCCCTGGGAATATGAGAAAGAGGAGCATTTGATAATTCCATTATTGCAAACAATTAATTTTGAGCTTAAAGATAAGAAACTACTAAATCCTCAAACACTTAAAAAGTTTGGCAAAGCTATACTTGCTTTAACCTCTGGCTTTACCGCAAAAATACCGGTAATTGGAGTGGAACTTAGCCCTAAAGATGCTATAGAATCTTACCAGAAACTTTTCGAAAGTAAAAACCTTTCATCCCTTTATTTTGACCTTAAGCAACAGTTGAAGGATATCATTAAAGAACTTAAAGAAAAAGAGAAATCAAGAATGATAATCTTTGTTGATGACCTCGATAGATGTTTACCAGATAGGGCACTTCAGGTGTTAGAATCAGTGAAATTATTTTTGGATGCAGAAGGTTATGTTTTTGTATTGGGTTTAGACCGCAGTATCATTGAAAAGTGTGTTAACAGAAAATATGGCGAAAACTCAGGAATTAGTGGGACTGACTATATAAAGAAGATGATTCAGGTTCCTTTTAATTTACCTGGATTAAGGGAGCAGGAAGTTAAGGCTTATGTTAAACGATTACGAGACGAGATAAAAGGGACAGACGTAGAGGTATATGTTGAAAAGTATATTGACATAATTTCTAAAGGAATGGAGGCGAATCCGAGGGAGATAAAAAGATTTATAAATAATTTCATTTTAATAAATCAAATAAGCGCAGGAGAAACAGAGCCCGATAAGTTATTAGTTTTGTTAATAATCCAGTTCAGATGGGAGGGATTTTACAATGCACTAGCTGAATATAAGACAGATTTTCTGGCTTCGGTACTAGCATATACGGAGGAAGATAGAGACGTAAAATCTGAGCAGGGAAGAAAACAATTCCTAGAGCACTGGGGATACTTAGAGTTATTAGAAAAGACCTTAGATGATGACTTAAACTCTTTTTTGAAGGGGGAAGGTAAAATCTTATTCGGAATCCAAGATTTAGACCCCTATATCCATTTTTCCAAAGCTGCAAAGATACCTGAAGCAGAAGTAAAAGCTCTTACAAAAGAAAAGTTAATTTCTTTATTAAGAAATGGAAGAATAGATGAGTTTAATAAAATTCGTCCACGCCCGACAGTAGATTTGGCAGGAGCTGATCTGAGCGGAACTCATTTAAGTGAAGCTAATCTGAGAGGAGCTAATCTGAGAGAAGCTAAGATGAGCGAATCTGATCTGCGCGGAGCCAATCTAGCGGAAGCAGATATAGGGAAAGCCCGCTTTTGGCGATCTAATCTAAGCGGAGCTGATTTAAATAGAATCATAATTGATGATTACACTATTTTTTTCAAAACAATCATTGAGAATGTCAAGAATCTATCGGAAGAAATAAGAGAGACATTAGATATTGAAATAGAAGACGGTGTTGAAAAAGCTACAAGCAAAGGGCTTTTCGAGAAAAAGGCGAAGGAAGAAAAGGTAGAATCGTCGGATATGAAATCTGACGCTACGAAAGAAAAATCATAATGGAGTCAATGTAGGGACGGTCCTCGTGGCTGTCCGCCTAAGGATTCGGACAGGGACCCCCCGCCAGAGGCGGGGGATTTCGCTATGCTCAACAAACCCTGTCCTTACGTAAAACCAAAAAAAGGATTAAAATTTAATTCGTCATCATTCATCAATCATTCGTCATAATTTAAGGATGAAAAATAAGATCACCATACTTCCCCAAGATTTGGTTAACAAAATCGCTGCTGGTGAGGTGGTGGAGCGTCCGGCATCTGTTGTCAAGGAGCTGGTTGAGAATTCGATCGATGCTAAGGCTAAAAGTATTAAGGTGAAAATAAGATTCGGCGGGGTGAAATTAATAGAAGTTACAGATGATGGGGAAGGGATGAATCCTGAGGATGCGGAGCTTTCTTTAAAAAGACATGCGACAAGCAAGATAAAAGAAAAAGACGACCTTTATAATATAAAAACCTTAGGTTTCAGAGGGGAAGCTCTACCATCCATTGCCTCTGTTTGCTTTTTGGAACTTTTAACAAGACAAAAAGATGCACTTTCAGGAACTTTTCTAAGCTTAGAAGCAGGTATGATAAAACAAAAAAAAGAGATCGGCGCGCCTTGTGGAACATCTGTAACTGTAAAAGAGCTTTTTTATAATACCCCTGCAAGGCTTAAGTTTTTAAAATCCAAACTCACTGAAACCAAACATATAATCGACCTTATACAGAATTATGCCTTAGCATATCCATCTCTATTATTTGAGCTCGAATCTGACCAGAGAACTCTTCTGAATTTACCAGCTTCAATTTTAAAACAGAGAATAGCTGACATCTGGGGAAATGATCTGAAATCAAAATTGGTAGAGATGGAAAAAGAAAGGTCCGACCCTGAGATTTTCGGATTTTTAGGAAAGCCTGAACTCACAAGGTCTAATCGTTCTGAAATACGCATTTTCGTTAACAGAAGACCTGTGGTCTCAAGGGTCTTAAATCATGCTATACAATCGGGATATAGAGACCTTCTTCCACAGGGGAAATTTCCCTTTGCTTTTGCCTTTTTCGAGATAGACCCGGAAAAGATCGATGTGAACGTTCATCCAACAAAAAGGGAGATCAAATTCTCAAATGAACATCAAATCTACAATCTGCTATATTTGAAAGTGAAAAAGTCACTTAAGAGTTTTCAGACTATCCCTTCATACAATCTTTCATCTGAAAAATTGGTATCTGAAAAGTCCGAAAAAGCTAAAGTTGGAGAAAAAATAATTGATTATAGCACAAAAATGCAAAAACCCGACTTTATTCAGGAAAAGATAATTGATAAAATCTATCCTGCTGAAAAAAGGAAAGAAATTGAGCCAGAAGAAAAAACAACTTTTCAGAAAATTTGGCAAATCTTTGATCAATATATATTGGTCCAGAACGAAGATGAGTTATGGATTATCGACCAGCACGCAGCACATGAGAGGATACTTTATGAAGAAATAAGTGAGAATATAGGCAAAAGTGGTCTATTATCACAAAAGCTGCTTTTTCCAGAGACACTTGAGCTCTCTCCAAAAGAGTTTTTGATCTACCGGGAAAATTCCGATATTTTACTAAAGTTAGGATTTGAGGTGGAGCTTTTCGGTAAGAACAGCCTTTTAATTTCTGGGGTTCCATCTCTTTTAAAAAACCGGTCTGAAAAAAACTTTTTCTGTGAGCTTTTATCTGAGCTGGATGAAAATTTAAAAAAAGAAGGGGACAGGATAAAATCGGTTGCTAAAGCTTTTGCCTGTAAATCAGCGATAAAATCAGGCCTGAGGCTTTCTTATGAGGAGATAAAAACACTTTACCAGAGTCTTTTATCAACAAAAAATCCCTTCAGTTGTCCTCATGGCAGACCAACCATTATAAAAATATCACTTGAAGAGCTCGATAAAAAGTTTATGCGAAGCATTCTTCGAAAAAGAACCTGAATTTTATTATGGATAAGGTTTTGGTTATCACCGGTCCAACTGGTGTTGGTAAAACCAAAGTCTCAATTGAAGTTGCCGATATATTAAAAGGTGAGATAATTTCTTGCGATTCAAGGCAGATTTATCGAGGAATGGATATTGGCACAGCCAAACCCAGAAAAGACCAAAGAAAAAAAGTTTTACATCATCTTTTAGACCTTGCCTTTCCAGACCAGAAATTCTCAGCAGCAGATTATGCAAAAGAGGCAAAAAAGAAAATAAAGGATGTGATAAAAAAAGGGAAAATCCCTGTAGTTGTCGGAGGTTCTGGATTATATCTTAGGGCACTTTGCAAAGGATTTTTTAAAGGTCCTAAAGGGGATGAAAGAATTAGACGAAAACTGAAAAAAGAAATGGAAAGCTTTGGTAAAAATTATCTTTACCTGAAGCTAAAACAAATCGATCCGGAGGCTGCTTTAAGAATACATCCAAATGATGAACATAGAATCATAAGAGCTCTGGAAGTATATGAACTCACAGGTAAAAAGATCTCCCAGTTTCAAAAAGAAGGGGAGTATGAGCCAGAGGAGTTTAAATTTATTAAGTTCGGTCTAACTTTAAAAAGGGATAAGCTATACCAAAGAATCGACCAGAGAGTTGACCAGATGATAAAAGATGGTCTTTTAGAAGAAGTAAAACAGTTGAAAAAGATGGGTTATTCTCCTGAACTTTTGCCCCTCAGGACTTTTGGTTATAAGGAGTTATTTTCTTATCTTGGGGGGAAAATCGATCTGGAAGAAGCAATTGAACTGATTAAACTTAACACTCATCATTATGCAAAAAGACAGATCACCTGGTTCAAAAAGGAAAAAGATATAATTTGGCTCGATGCAGAGAAAAACAATTTGGTATCTGAGATCGTTCAAATATTTTCAAAAAATGCTTGACACTATTTTTGAATTTATATATATATCAACAAGTTATCTTTTAAGGAGAAGAAAATGATAAAAAAAGCCTTATTTTTCCTTCTTATACTTGTGATTTTTGGTGGATGTTCAAGGCAAGCTATAAAGCCAAATGTTTTAACCCCTCCTGCCAAAAAAGATATAACTTTTGAAAAAGACACAGATACCTTATCCCTTTTGGACCAGATGTTTTTTTTGCAATTGAAGGAGGCAGAAAACTATTATGCCTTGGGAGTAAGAGCTAATCAAGAGAGTGAGTGGGAAAAGGCTCAAGAAAACTTCGAGAAGGCTTTAGAGATAATATCAAATTTGAGTCTTGATGGGGATGCTGAGTCCAAATGGAGCACCAGAATAGATAAGCTTTTGCATGAGATCTCAGCAGACTATAAGATAACATTATTATATTTGGGTGCTCTTTCATCTGATGCTTCAATTTCTGCTTTTGTTGAGAGGTTTAAGGATATTCATAACTTCAAAAAATTAAGAGAGGAATATAAACCCAAAAAACCCTCTATTGAAGAAAAGACCATAATAACCTATGATATGCCAATATTCTTAAATGAACAGGTGGAAAACTGCATTCTCTATTTCCAGACCATAGCGCGAGAACCTTTTAAAAAATATCTGGCAAGGTCTGGAAAGTATATACCCTTAATGTCGGAGATCATAAAAGAAAAAGAATTGCCTCATGATTTAGTCTATCTTCCTTTGATCGAGTCCGGATTTAATCCAAAAGCCTATTCCTGGGCACATGCAGTAGGTCCCTGGCAATTCATACGTTCAACCGGAAGAATATATGGTCTTAGAAGAAACCACTGGTATGATGAGCGCAGAGACTTCGTCAAATCGACCTATGCTGCCTGTGACTATCTAAAATTCCTCTATGGCAAGTTCGGAAACTGGCTTCTGGCTTTAGCCGCTTACAACGGAGGGGAAGGTAGGGTAGCAAAACAGATAAAAAGACAGAAGACCAAAGATTTTTGGAAACTGAGTTTGAAAAAACAGACCCGAAACTATGTTCCTTTATACATAGCTGCTACTATAATCGCCAAAAATCCTCAAGAATACGGGTTTTCTGTGGAATATGAAGACCCTTTGGAGTTCGATGTTGTTAAAGTGAATAAAGTCATAGATTTGAAAGTAGTTGCTGATGCTTTAAATGTCTCTTTAGATACGATAAAGGAGCTAAATCCAAAGCTTTTGAGAGGAGTTACACCTCCCGGCTATAAGAATTTCCCATTGAGGATTCCCAGGGGAGCAAGAAACCTTTTTGTTCAGAAATATGACAGTATCCCTGAAAAAGACCTTTATGTTTTACATAAGATAAAGTGGGGAGAGACAGTATCTTCCATAGCAAAAAAATATGGTGTATCTCCTTTCAGCATCATCGAGACTAATAATCTGTCCAGAAGATACAAAATTTATGCTGGCGATTATCTTAAGATACCCAGATTCAAAAGCAAAGGCTCAAGAAAAAAACCCTCCGACTTTAAGTATACGTTCGATTCCAAAGGGCAGAAAATCTACACGGTGAAAAAGGGAGATACTCTCACAGAGATTGCACAAGCTTTTGGAACTACCACAAAAAAATTAGCCTCTTTTAACAGAATAAAAATAAAAAATCCTATCTATCGTGGTCAAAAACTTAGGATTCCAACTTCGTTTGAGTCTAATTATAAGGTCAATTCAATAGGAGAAAAAGTTTACGCTGTGAAAAGGGGAGATACGCTCTCAAAGATTGCCCGAGCTTTTGGGACTACTCCAGAAAAATTAGCCTCATATAATGGAATAAATATAAAAGACCCTATCTATCGTGGTCAGAAACTTAGGATTCCAACTTCCTCCGGAAAAATTGTGGTTTATACAGTTAAAAAAGGGGAGACCCTTTGGGACATAGGCAATAAGTTCAAGGTTACTCCCTATGAAATAGCGCAGATTAATGATATAAAGGAAAAAAATTATATAAAGGAAGGGCAGAAGTTAAAAATTCCATCGAATGGGAAAGGTTATACTTCAAAACAGAGCTCAGATGGCAAAGTTATCTTTTATATGGTCAAAAGGGGTGATAGCTTGTGGAAAATCGCCAGACTTTTCGGGGTATCCTTGAAAAACCTTTTGAGCTGGAATACCATAGCTGACCCAAAATCGATTAGAGCAGGGGATAAGATAAAGATTTATCTGAGATAACCTGTCCGATCAGGAAAGGAGTATTTTTGGCTAAAAAGAAAGACATTATAGTAGGTGTAATTATCGGGTTAAGCTTTTTGATCTTTATCCTGATTTTGCTTTTAGGTGTTTCAAGTCTCTATACAGATCGAGATATTTATTTTGGTGGGTTTGGTAAAAAAGTAGCGATAATAGATATATTTGGAGTAATCTCTTCCTCTGATGATGTGGTAAGGCAGTTAAAAAAATACAGGGATGATTCCTCTGTTCCCTCCATTGTTTTGAACATAGACAGTCCTGGTGGTGGTATAGCTGCATCCCAGGAGATATTTGAGGAGATAAAGAAGGTAAGACAAAAGGGTAAAAAGGTTGTTGCTTCGATGAGGTCTGTGGCTGCATCAGGTGGTTATTATATAGCCTGTGCAGCTGACACCATCGTGGCAAATCCCGGGACGATCACAGGATCAATAGGGGTGATATTCGAATTTCCTGTTGCTGAGAAGCTTTTTAAAAAGATAGGAGTTGAGTTTGAAGTTGTCAAATCTGGCGAGGTTAAGGATATGGGAACTTTCACTCGACCCATGACCAAAAAGGAAAGAGAGCTCCTTCAGTCAGTTATTGATGATGCCTATTATCAATTCGTAGATGTGTTGGTAAAGATGAGAAATCTACCTGAAAAAGAGGTTTTGAAAATCGCGGATGGTAGAATTTTCACCGGGTCTCAGGCTAAAAAACTTGGATTGATCGATGTTTTGGGTAATTTTGAGGATGCCATAAGGATTGCTGGTGAGATGGGAGGGATTGAAGGTCCACCAAAGATTATCAAGGAGAGAAAAAGAAAACTTACAATTTTTGATCTCTTAACTAAAAATTTTAGTAATCTTTTAAGTCAAGAGAACTTTGCTCCAAAATTTGAATATATATTCAAGTAGGTGAAAAGGGTTGCCAATTTTCGAATATAGATGCAAATCATGTGATCATAGATTTGAAGTTCTCATACGTTCTTCTAATGAAAAAAACCCTGTTTGTCCTCTCTGCAAAGAAGAGGTGGAAAGGATTTTCTCAGTTTTCGGTTTTTCAAAAGGAAAAAGATTTATATCTTCTTCTGTGAAGACATCTTGCGGAAGTTGCATAACCAAAAGATGTGACAGTTGTGGAATTTAAAGTAAATCAAAAATTAAAAGGAGGTAAAAAGTGACGAAAGCAGATTTAGTTGAAAGGGTTACAGAAAAAACAGGACTTACAAGAACCGATGTTGCGGTGGTAGTGGATGGTCTTTTGGAAACAATAAAGAGTGCCATGGAGGAAGGAAACAATATCGAGCTCAGAGGATTTGGCACTTTTAAAATCAAGACAAGAAAGGCAAGAAAAGCCAGAAACCCGAGGACCGGTGAGGAGGTGCCGGTGCCTGACCGTAAGGTCCCCGTTTTTAAGCCATCTAACGAATTCAAGAATTTAATTACTAAGCAACCTTTGTAAAAGGGGTGAAATGCCGAGCGGTAAAAAAAGAAAAAGACTGAAGATAAAGACCCACAAAAGAAAAAAAAGGCTAAGAAGGGATCGGCACAAAAAGAAAAAAAGATAATGAGAATTTTTGTCATCTCCGACACCCATGTGCCTGAAAGAGCTAAAGGACTCCCAGAGAAATTTCTATCGTTATTAAAACCAGATGACTTTATCTTTCATGCAGGTGATTTCACCACTCTGGATACTCTAAAAAAGCTGGAGAAAAAAGCAAAAACAATAGCAGTGCACGGAAATATGGATGATCCGGAGATTAAAAAATCTTTGCCCGAGAAGAGAGTGGAAGTTATTGCTGGAAGAAAAATAGGACTTATTCACGGGTTTGGAGGACCTCTTGGTATACCTAAAAGGGTTTATCAGGAGTTTAATGAGAAACCGGATGTGATTCTTTTTGGTCATTCTCATAACCCCTATCACAAGAAAATAGATGGGACCCTCCTTTTCAATCCGGGAAGCTTATCTGGAAACCTTTTTTCCTGGAAAAAATCATACGGTATCCTGAAGATTGAACAGGACAAAATATGGGGAGAGATTATTTATATCTGAGAGGAGGGGCAGGGTAAACTAAAAACTATGAACTAACAGCTATCTACTAAAAAAAGCCCCTGTAGCTCAGTTGGATAGAGCAGCGGCCTCCGGAGCCGCGTGCACCCGTTCGAGTCGGGTCAGGGGTAGGATGAAAGTTTAAAATTAAAAATTTAAAGTTCAAAATTAAAAGAAACGGGTATTAGAAAAGACAGGTTATAGGTTATAGGTCATAGGTTGTAGGTGTTAGGGAAATAAATGTATGGGCGGGGTTTGTTGAGCGAAGCGAAATCCCGATTTATCGGGGTCCCCGCCTGAAAAAAACAGGTCATAGGTTATAGGTGGTAGGTGATAGGAAAATAAATGTAGGGGCGGGGTTTATCCCCGCCCGAGGAAACTGAAAATGTAGAAAGTTTTAAAAAACATTTGAGCGAAAAGTTAAATCATGAAATGGTCTGAAACCTACATTCCGACTTTAAGAGAGTTTCCAGCTGAGGCTGAGATCATCTCACATAAGCTTCTGATCAAGGCTGGGTATATCAGAAAATTAACCTCCGGGGTGTATAACTATCTTCCACTTATGCAATCAGTCCTTTTAAAAATCACAAACATTGTCAGAGAGGAGATGAACAAATCCGGTGCCCAGGAGATTTTAATGCCGGTTTTGCATCCAGCTGAGCTCTGGCAGAAATCTGGAAGATGGGAGACCGTTGGTAAAGAACTGATGAGAATGAGGGATAGACATCAGAGGGATCTGGTCTTAGGAGGAACTCATGAGGAAGTTGTAACAAATTTGATAAAGGGAGAGATACGCTCCTACCGTCAACTCCCTGTAAATTTATATCAGATTCAAACTAAATTCAGAGATGAGATAAGACCGAGGTTCGGCTTGATGAGAGGAAGGGAATTTCTGATGAAGGATGCCTATACCTTTGATGCGAATGAGAAAAGCTTCAATATAAGTTATCAGAAGATGGTAGATGCCTACTTTAAGATTTTCAAAAGATGCGGTTTGGAAACCAAGATGGTTGAATCGGACACTGGAGCAATGGGAGGAAAAGCCGCTCATGAATTTATGGTGATAGTTGATACCGAAGGAGGCGAAAACATCATCTTTTATTGTGACAGGTGCGACTACTCAGCAAATATTGACAAAGCGAGCTCTTTTGATTTGAAAGAGATAAAATCCGAAGGATTCACAGAAAAAGAAACTTTCAAAAAAATGGAGAAAGTCCATACTCCAGATAAAAAGACGATCGAGGAGGTAACTTTATTTTTAAATCAGCCACCGGAGAAACTTGTTAAAACTTTAATATATAGAGCGGATGGAAATTTAGTTGCCGCATTGATAAGGGGAGACAAGGAGATAAATGAGGTGAAATTGAAAAATGCGCTCGGATGTATCCAGTTGGAGATGGCTGACTCCGAATCAATCAAAAAATTAACGAAAGCAGAAGTTGGATTCTCAGGTCCTGTGGGTCTGAAAGGTGTAAAAATGATAGTGGATGAGCAGATACCAAACCTTTTCAACTTCGTTACCGGAGCAAATCAAAATGATTACCACCTTGTAAACGTCAATTCAGAAAGGGATTTTAAAATCGACCAGGTAGCTGATATAAAAACCGCAAAGGAGGGCGAGGGTTGTCCAAAATGTAAAAAAGGTAGACTTAAAACTGATAGGGGAATTGAGGTTGGGAATACATTCATGCTCGGAACAAAATATAGCCAGTCCCTGGGAGCCACTTTTATAGATAAAGATGGAAAAGAGAAACCATTTATTATGGGCTCCTATGGTGTGGGGATAACTCGAACAGCTCAGGCTGCTGTGGAAAAATATCACGACGAAAAGGGGATAATCTGGCCAGTTTCAATTGCTCCTCTGCATATAAATATTCTTCCAGTGAATATCCAGGACCAAACACAAAAAAATGTTGCCTTCGATATCTATCAAAGGATGAAAGAAAATAAAATGGAGGTTCTAATAGATGATAGGGATGAAAGGGCAGGGGTTAAGTTCAACGATTCTGATCTGATCGGTCTACCCCTGAGGATAACAGTAGGAGAAAAATATCTTAAAAAGAAAAAAGTAGAGCTTACACTAAGAGGAAAAAACGAAACTTTATTTTGCCCAAAAGAGGAGGTTTTAGAAAAGAGCAAAAAGATTTTAGAAAAACTAAAGGCTGTGTTTTAATTAAAAATAGCAAAGAAAAATTGAAAATATTACGTATAAATAAATTAATTTAAATCAGTTTTTTGTTGCATTTTTGAACTTAAGCTTTTATATTTTAAAAAAGAGTGGGAAGCTTCCCACTCTTTTACCTAATAGTTAAAAGTCAGGTTAAACAAAATGAAAGAACTTGAGGATAAAATAAAAAAGTCACTTTTACCATTGATTGAAAAAGAAGGTTTCGATTTAGTCGATCTTGAGTTAAAAGGACTTGCCCCTACATCTATTTTAAGGGTTTATGTTGATAGAGCTGGAGGGATAACTTTAAATGAGTGTGCTAAGCTTTCAGGGAAGCTCTCTGATTACTTAGACTTAGAGGATTTAATCCCTCACCATTACACATTAGAGGTCTCCTCACCGGGATTGGACCGACCATTGACTTCAGAGGGCGATTTCAAAAGGAAGATCGGGGAGAAAGTGAAAGTTTTCCTTAAATCTCCATTAGAGGAAAAAATCGAGTTTGAGGGGAAAATAGTGAACTTTCAAGATAAAAAAGTTTTTCTGGATAAGGGAGAGGAAATAAAGGTTATTCCTTTTGAAAAAATCGAAAAAGCTAAAATTGTCTTTTAGGGAGGGAAAATGGATACCTACGAGATTTTAGAGGCACTAACTCAGATAACTAAAAGTAAAAACATAGATATGGAGTTTGTGATCGAGACCTTAGAGCAAAGTCTTTTGTCTGCAGCCAAGAAGAAATTTGGAGATTCCGACAACATAGAGGTAGAAGTTGACACAAAAACCGGTGAAATCGAGATGTATGCTTTAAAGAAAGTTGTGGAACAGGTCTCAGATCCAAACCAAGAGATCTCTTTACCCCAGGCTCAAGAAATCAATCATCAGGTCAAATTGGATGAAAAAGTCAAGGTGCCAATAAGTTTTGATGAATTTGGAAGAAACGCTATTCTTACCGCTAAGCAGATCATGATTCAGAGAGTCAGGGAAGCAGAAAGGGATAAAATATATGAGGAATATAAGGATAAAATAGGAATAGTTGTTACCGGCTCTGTTCAACAGGTTAACAAGGGTAACATAATAGTCAATTTGGGGAAAGCAGAGGCGCTCCTTCCTCCCAAAGAGCAAATTCAAAAGGAACGCTATCGCCAGGGTGATAGAATAAGAGCTTATATTTTGAATGTTGAGAAAAGCTCTCGTGGTCCCCAGATAATTTTGTCCAGGACTCATCCCGATCTTTTAAAAAAATTGTTTGAGCTTGAGGTTCCTGAGATTTTCGAAAGGATAATCGAGATAAAAGCAATTGTCAGAGAACCTGGAGAAAGAGCCAAAATCGCTGTTAGCTCAATAGATGATCGAGTGGATCCAGTTGGCGCTTGTGTTGGGATTAAGGGAGCAAGGGTTCAGAGCATAGTCAGAGAACTCAACAATGAGAGAATAGATATTATCCTTTGGCATCCTGACCCTCAAACTTTTGTCACCAGAGCATTATCCCCTGCTAAGATTGCAAAAATCGACGTCTTTCCTGAAAAAGAGGAGATGGCCGTGGTGGTTGAAGATGATATGTTATCCTTAGCTATTGGAAGGGGTGGACAAAATGCGAGATTGGCTGCCAAACTAACTGGCTGGAAGATAAATATTCTGAGTGTCACTGAGTATAAAGAAGAAAGAAAGCTTGGAGAAGAACCAAAAATGAAGATTTCTCTTCTGTCTGGCATTGGAAAAAAATTGGAGGAGAAGTTAGCAAAAGCAAAGATCGAAACCATTCAGGATCTCGCAAAGACAGATGTTAAAACTTTGTCTGAAATCGAAGGAATTGGTAAAAAGAAAGCAGAATCTTTGATAGAGAAAGCTCAGGAATATATGACCACAAAGCCAGTGAGCTAAGATAAGAGTAAAAGCTTTCGAAAAAATTACAAAAGGTAAATTAAAAGATTATGGTCAAAAAAAGAGTCCACCAAATAGCTAAAGAATATAAAGTCTCCAGTGAGGCTTTGCTTTCGATTTTGAGGGAGTTGGGTTTTAAAGTTAGGTCTCACATGAGCGTGGTGGATGATAAAATGGCTTTAGCTGTTGAGAAGAAATTCGAACAGGAGAAAGAAGCTGTTAAAAAGGAGTATGCCTGGAAAAGGCAAAAAAAAGAGGAAAGGGAGAAAAGAGAAGAGCTTTACAAAAAGATTGAGAAAATAAAATCGAGACTGAAAGCTAAAGAACTGGAATTGAAGAGAAAAGAGGGGATAAAGAGATTTGATAAAAGGAAAGATACAAGAATAAGGTTTAAAAAGCCAAAGAAGTTTGTTGATAAAAAGCAAGTCAAACAAAGTGTTAAAAAGACATTTGCTCAGATCGAATCTTTCAAAAAAATCAAAAGATATAGAAAGAAGACCACGGAGGAGCTTGGGGTTGAGGAGCCGACTAATGTTATCCAGGTAAGCGAGTACGCCTCTGTAGCAGAGCTGGCAAGTCTGTTGGGAGTTAAGCCAGCAGAACTTATTGCAAAACTCTTGGAGCTGGGTGTTATCGCCAGCATGAACCAGAGGCTCGATATGGACACTATCCAAACAGCGGCCTTGGAGTTCGGATATAATGTTGAAGAGGTAAAAGAGGTGGGGATAGAGGAGGAGGAGGAAAAGGAAGATGGGAAGGATTTATTATCTCGCGCACCGGTTATAACTATAATGGGGCATGTTGATCATGGGAAAACTTCCCTTCTGGATTACATCAGAAAGAGCAATATAATTGCCGGGGAATCAGGGGGTATTACCCAGCACATTGGCGCTTACGAGGTGAATTCGTCTAAAGGGAAAATAACCTTTCTTGATACACCGGGCCATGAGGCATTTACAGCCATGAGAGCAAGAGGGGCTCAGATAACTGACATCGTGGTTTTAATGGTGGCTGTGGATGATGGAGTTATGCCTCAGACAACAGAGGCAATAGACCATGCAAAAGCAGCAGGGGTTCCAATTATAGTTGCGATTAACAAAATGGATCTACCTGGAGCAGATTCAGAGATGGTGAAAAATCAGCTCTCCAAACAGGGGCTTGTTCCCGAGGAGTGGGGTGGAAAGGCAATAATAGTGGAGACATCTGCAAAAACAGGAATGGGAGTGGATAAGCTTTTGGAGATGATTTTGCTTCAAGCCGAGATGATGGAGTTAAAGGCTAATCCCAATCGTCGTGCCCAGGGGGTGGTGGTCGAATCGAGACTGGACCGTGGAAGAGGTCCTATCGCAACTGTCCTAATCCAGAAGGGGACCTTAAAAAATGGAGACCCTTTTGTTACTGGAATTTATTATGGAAAGGTGAGAGCCATGTTAGATGACAAGGGTATACAACTTACCTCTGCTGGACCTGCCCAACCTGTTTTGATTTTAGGTGCCTCAGGAGTTCCACAGGCTGGGGATAGTTTTATTGTCACTGAATCGGATCAGGAGGCAAAAGAGCTGAGCCTGAAAAGAATGAGGCTTTACCGGGAAAAAGAACTAAGAAGAAAAAAGCAAATTAGTTTACCCACTCTCAAAGAGCACGCTGTTGAGGAAGGGGTTAAAGAATTGAAATTGATCATCAAGGCAGATGTGGTGGGCTCAATTGAGGCGCTCTCCGATTGTTTGGAAAAACTCTCTGTCCCTGATCTCAAGGTGAATATAATCCATAAAGGAACTGGCGCAGTAAACGAATCTGATGTCTTGCTTGCAGCTGCCTCTGATGCAGTTGTTATCGGATTTCATATTCGACCAGATATGCGGGCTAAAGAGGCAGCCCAAAGGGAAAAAGTTGATATAAGGCTTTATGATGTGATCTATGAAATTGAAAAGGAGATAAAAGCTGCTTTAGAGGGGATGCTGGAACCTGAGATAAAAGAGGTGATAACCGGAACCGCTGAGGTAAGGGAAATCTTCAGGATCCCAAAAGTTGGACAGGTGGCAGGATGCTATGTACAGGAAGGGAGTTTAATAAGAGGTGATAAAGTCAGGGTGATAAGAGATGGAGTGGTGATCTACGACAGCACCCTCTCATCTTTGAGAAGGTTTAAAGATGATGTGAAAGAAGTCACCTCGGGTTTTGAATGTGGAGTTAAAGTGGAGAACTTCGAGGATTTAAAGCCGGACGACATTTTAGAAAGCTATCAAATTGTTAAAATAGCTAAGAAGTTGGAAGAGGCATGAGGTGATGGTAGGAACTCTTCTAATCGACATTCATTTTCCTGAAAGTAGCTCATTAAAAGCCAAAAGACAACACTTGAGAAGGATAAAGGACAAGCTCAGAAACAAACTTAATGTATCGGTGGCGGAAGTTGGTAATAACGATCTTTGGCAAAGGACTATCATGGGAGTGTGTGTTATAGCAAATGAAAAAAGATTTGCTAACGAGATTTTGTCAAAAGCGGTTAAGCAGGTCTCTGAGGAAAATGGGATTGTTATCTTAAATTATTCAATGGAATTTTATTAAAGATGACTCTTAGAAGAAAGGAGAGGGTGGAAGACCAGATCAAAAAAGAGGTCTCAAAGATTATCGGTCAGAATCTTAAAGACCCGCGAGCTGGTTTTATCACAATAACCTCGGTGGAACTATCCTCAGATCTGAGATTTGCTAAAATCTTTTTTACAGTCTTAGGAGATGAAAAAGAGAAGGAGGACTCAGAGAAGGCGCTTACAAGCGCTACTAAATTCGTTCAACAGAAGATGGCTACGAGGATAAGGTTGAAATATACTCCTCAGATTGTCTTCAGATATGACCACACACTTGAGCAGGCTTTAAGAATAGAAAAGATCTTATCTAAGATACAAAATGAGAAAAGGAAAAAGATTAGAGACTAAAGAAATTCTTAAAAAAATCGAGCAAAGCAAAAAGATACTTATAACATCACACACAGATCCAGATGGAGATTCTTTCTGTTCACAGCTTGCTTTAGCTAATTTTTTGGATAGTCTTGGCAAGACCTATGAAATTTTTAACCAGGGAGAAATCTCGAGCAAATATCTTTTTTTAGATGAGAAAAGAAGAATAAAAAACAAATCTCTTGATGCATACGCAAAAACAGTTCAAAATCTTTTATCTTCTCCTAAAGATTATGATTTAGTTATATTCATTGAGTGCTCTAATCTGGATCGAGTTGGGTGGGTTAAAAATTTGATACCAGAGGATAGTTTTTTGATAAACATAGACCATCACCGGGATAACACCTTTTTCGGCAGTATAAATTATGTTGACCCAAAAGCTTCTGCTACCGGTGAGATGATCTATGATATTATGAAAACCTTTGGATTTTCTTTTGATAAAAAAACTGCTGAGTTAATCTATGTAGCTATAATGACCGATACAGGAAGATTCAAATACTCCAATACCACTCCCAAATCTCTGAGGGTATGTGCTGATTTGTTAGGATATGGAGTGGACATTCGCTTTTTAACAGAAAAGATCTATTTCAATTTTTCTGAACCTGCTTTGAGGCTTTTAGGAACTACTTTGGAAAACTTAGAGCTTTTCGCAGGTAATAAAATATCTTTTTTGACCATTACTTATCCTATGCTGGAAAAGTTTAAAGTCCCACATCAGGATATTGATGGGTTTGTTGAATTTTCGTTATCTTTAGAAGATAGTAAAGTTGGAGCACTTTTTTTGGAGACAAAAAAGGGGTTCGCTCAAGTGAGCTTGAGGTCTTGTGATTTTATGGATGTTTGCCAAATAGCTAAAAGCTTTGGTGGAGGAGGTCACAAAAACGCATCAGGTTTTTTATCTGAGGGAAAAATCGATGTGGTTAAAAGAAAAGTTTTAGATTCCCTTTTAAAAAAGCTTAAGGAGAAATCCTCAAGCTTCTCTAAAAAAAAGATGTCATACAAAATCGAAAATCGAAAAGAAAAAAGATGACTCAGAATTTAGCTAAAAAGACAAATGCTTTTTCCTTACGTAACTCTACGGGTCTTTTTAATGGAAAAAAAATTCTTGATGGTCTTTTGATAGTAAACAAAAAAAGGGGTCCCACCTCTTTTGATGTCGTCCAAAAGTTGCGTAATATACTAAATTACAAAAGGATAGGACATACAGGGACACTCGACCCCTTTGCCTCAGGTGTATTGGTTTGTTGTCTTGGCAAGGGAACAAAAATTGTCCAGTTTATAACTTTTTGGGAAAAAGAATATATCGCAAAGATTAAGTTAGGTGAACAGACCGATACATACGACTCTCAGGGAAAGATTGTGAAAAAATTCGAAGAATGCTTCGCAAATGAGGGATTTGTGCTCGAAGAAAATAAAATACAAAGTGTGATAGATTCTTTTAAAGGTGAAATTTGGCAAACTCCTCCTTTGTATTCAGCAATAAAATATAAGGGAAAAAAACTGTACCAATTTGCAAGAGAGGGAAAAGAGGTTAAAATTAAAAAAAGAAAAGTAAAAATTGAAAATATTGAGATTTTAAAGATAAAGCTCCCCTTTGTTTGGATAAAAGTAAGGTGTTCTAAAGGAACCTATATCAGGAGCTTAGGTTTTGATATTGGTAAAAAGTTAGGTTGCGGAGCATATCTAATTTCTCTATGTCGAACCAAGGTGGGTCCATTTGAGCTAAAAGATTCTTTCACTCTCGATGCAATAAGAAAAATAAAAGATGAGGGTAAATTGAACAAAATCGTTGTCTCTATGGAAAAAGCACTCGAAAATCTCCCATCTCTTGTGGTCTCAGATGAGAACAAATTCAAAATAAAGCATGGTCAAGACCTTAAAGTAAAGGATATAAAATCTGTGAAAAAAGATTTCTCAAAAAAAGATAGGGTGGTTTTAAAGGATGGCTCTGGGAAAATCTTGGCAATAGGGGAAAGTCTGGTCTCCTCTGAAGAGATCTCAGATGAACAAAAAGTAATTTTTAGATACATGAGGGTAGTTGTTTGATGGAGGTCATTTTCGACATAACAAAAATCGATTCATCTTTTTTCAAAAGACCGGTGGTAACTTTAGGGACATTCGATGGAGTCCATCTCGGGCATCAGTTAATAATAAGAAAAGTGGTTGAAAAGGCAAAAAAGAAAAAGAAAAAAAGCGTTCTGGTCACCTACGAGCCACATCCTCAATGGATTATTGACCCAGAAACTGCCCCTTTTATTCTTACAACCCTTGATGAAAAATTATTGTTTCTCGAAAAATTAGGGCTGGACCTGACCATAGTGGTTAATTTTGATAAAAACTTTTCAAAAACCTCAGCTGAAGAATTCATAAAAAAGATTTTGGTGGAAAAATTAAATATAGGTGAATTGGTGGTTGGATATGACCACGCATTTGGAAAAAACAGAAAGGGACGCCTGCCACTTTTGAAAAAGAAAGCTAAGGAGTATCGATTTGGATTGGAGGTTATCTCTCCTATTAAAAATGACGATTTACCCATAAAAAGCACAAAAATAAGATTTGAACTCAAATCAGGGGACTTTCAAAAAGCTGTTAAGATGTTGGGTCACGCTTATCCGATCTTGGGTAAAAAAGTGGAGGGCAAAGGCAGAGGATATAAGCTCGGCTTTCCCACCATAAATCTAAAGGTTCCTGAAAGAAAGCTTCTCCCTCAAGACGGGGTCTTTTCAGCAGAGGTGAAAATTAAAGAGGAGTTTTATCGGGGAATGGTTTATTACGGGAAAAGTCCTACTTTTGAATACAAATCAAAATCTTTGGAAGTGAATATATTCGACTTCGAACCAGAAGAAGATGTTGAAAAAGTCTTCCTTTCTCTTTTTGACTGGATTAGACCTGATATCAAATTCGATAATTTAGATGCATTAAAAAGAAAGCTTAAAGAGGATGAGAAAAAAGTCAAAAGATTACTTATGCGAAGCCTTAGGAGTCCTTCGGACATTTCGTCAAGATGTCGTCAAGACTCTTCGAGCTTCGCACATACGAAAAGAAAAAATTTAAAAGGAGGTTTTTTTGCCAATAGAGAAACAAAGAAGACAAAAGCTTGTTGAAGAATTTCAACATCACCAAAAAGATACCGGCTCTCCTGAGATTCAGATTGCTTTATTAACTGAGAAAATCTCTGCGTTAACCGAACATCTCAAAGCCTCTCCCAAGGATTTCAGTTCGAGAAGGGGGCTTTTGAAGATGGTTGGAAAAAGGAGAAGGCTTTTGGATTATTTAAAAAAGAATGAGCTTGAAAGTTATAAAAAGATTATAGAGAAGCTGAACATCAGAAAATAGAGGTATTTGAATAAATGAATGAGACAAAAAAGATCGACTTAGAAGGAAAAAAACTTATCTTTGAGACCGGGCGGATGGCGAAGCAAGCAGATGGAGCTTGCCTGGTAAAACTTGGTGACACTATGGTCTTAGCTACCGCAGTGGTAGATAAAGAGGAAAAAGAGGAAAACAAGTTCAGGGGATTTTTCCCTCTGACTGTTGATTACAGAGAGAAGGCTTATGCTGCTGGCAAAATACCTGGAGGATTTTTCAAAAGGGAGGGAAGACCTTCTGAAAAAGAGATCTTATCCTCAAGACTTATTGACCGCTCCTTAAGACCTCTTTTTCCTGAAGGCTATCATAAAGAGGTTCAGGTAGTAGCGATGGTCTTATCATCTGATCAGGAAAATGATGGAGACATTTTGGGAATCAATGGTGCCTCTATCGCATTATCCCTTTCATCTATTCCTTTCTGCGGACCGATTGGAGCTGTAAGAATCGGAAGAGTAAGTCATAAATATGTGATAAACCCAACTTTCTCAGAGCTGGAGCAAAGCGATATGAATATTGTTGCCGCGGGAACAGAGGAGAGCATAATAATGGTTGAAGGCTTTTGTAATGAGGTATCAGAGGATGAGTTCTTTTTTGCATTAGAATTATCTTTTCAACAGATAAAAAAGATCATCGAGACACAGAAAGAGTTGATTTCAAGTTGTGGTCAGCCTAAAGAAAAAGTGAAAAAAATGCTCATCGAAGAAGACCTTAAGAAAACGCTTAAAGAAATGTCTTTGGATCAAATAAAAAAAGCCAATCATACAGGTGATAAGAACACTCGTCAAGAGATATTGGAAAATCTTTTCGAATCGATTAAAGAGAAGTTAGCTTCATCTTTTCCAGAAAAAGAAGCTGAGATATCCTATATTTTGACAGAACTGGAAAGAGAAGAACTTCGAAGGATGATATTAGAGGAGAGGCTGAGGTCAGATGGAAGGGACTACGATACTATAAGACCCATAACTTGTGAGGTAGGGGTTTTGCCTCGCGCACATGGGTCAGCATTATTTACTCGGGGTCAAACCCAGTCTCTTGTTGCAACTACCCTCGGCACAAAAATCGATGAACAGATAGTAGATGACCTCGAAGGTGAATCGAGTAAAAGCTATATGCTACATTACAATTTTCCTCCTTTTTCGGTAGGGGAGGTTAGATACCTTCGAGCTCCTCAAAGAAGGGAGATCGGACATGGGGCTTTAGCTGAAAGAGCTATTCAACCGATGATTCCAAAGGAGGAGGTATTTCCATATACCATTCGTGTCGTTTCAGATATTCTGGAATCAAATGGCTCCTCCTCCATGGCAACAGTTTGCGGTGGCTCTTTATCTCTGATGGATGCCGGTATTCCAATCAAAGCCCCGGTAGCAGGAATCGCTATGGGTCTTTTGAAAAAGGAAGAAAAGGTGGTTATTCTCACCGACATCTTAGGTGTTGAGGACCATTTTGGAGATATGGACTTCAAGGTGGCTGGAAGCAGACAGGGGATAACAGCTTTTCAGATGGATATAAAAATATCTAAAATTGAGCTTGCTATTTTAAGAAAGGCTCTTTCTAAAGCTAAGGATGCATACTTGTTCATCTTGGATGTTATGGAAAAAACGATTTCTGAGCCGAGGGAAAACCTCTCGGTCTATGCTCCGCGAATAATCATTTTTAAGATAAAATCAGATAAGATCGGAGACGTGATAGGTCCTGGAGGGAAAACGATAAGAGGAATAATTAAGCAAACCGGTGCAAAAATTGACATTGAAGATGATGGCTCAATATTTATAGCTACCCCTGACCAGAAGGCAGCAGAACTGGCTCACGATTTAATTCTGAGACTGGTGGAAGAGCCCGAGATCGGGAAAGTCTATACTGGAAAGGTGAAAAGGATTTTACCATTTGGGGCTTTGGTGGAGATACTCCCCGGACAGGAGGGTTTAGTCCATATATCTGAATTGGACCATAAAAGGGTATACAAGGTCGAGGACGTTATTAATTTAGGTGATGAGGTTAAGGTTAAGATTTTAGGAATAGAGCCAGATGGAAAAATCAAGCTTTCAAGAAAGGCATGTCTCAGACCATCATCTATCAAGAGATAAGATTTGGGCTTTATATAATAGGCTTTTCCGAAGGATTTCCGAAGGACTCTTCGAGCATAGAATATGAAAACGAAATTCGATGGAAAGTATAATAAAACGATATTGCAAAATGGGATAAGGGTTGTCTCTGAGAAGATCCCCTGGGTTAGTTCTGTTTGTGTTGGTGCATGGGTTGATGTAGGGTCAAGAGATGAAAATCAGAAAGAAGGCGGATTGTCTCATTTAATTGAGCATATGCTTTTTAAGGGGACTAAAAAAAGGTCAGCAAAACAGATTGCCTTAGCCTTGGAGTCGATAGGAGGAAGTCTCAATGCTTTTACAGGGAGGGAGAACACCTGCTATTATGCTAAGGTCTTGGATGAGAATCTTGATTCAGCAATTGACCTCTTATCTGACATTTTAAAAAACCCTCTTTTCGACCCGGTTGATTTCAAAAAGGAAAAAAGAGTGATAATAGAGGAGATCAAAGACGCTGAGGATACTCCATCTGATCTGGTCTTTGACCTTTTTATGGAGGCTTTGTGGAAGAATCAAACCTTAGGAAAACCGATTTTAGGAACTGTGGAAAGTGTAAAAAGAATTAAAAGAACAAACCTCTTAGCATATTTTAAACGCAATTATATTCCACCTAAAATAGTTGTTTGTGCCTCAGGAAACCTAAGTCATAAAAATTTAGTCAGGATGGTGAGAAAAAAGTTTGATAAAAATTTTAGAGCTTTTTCTTTTCACCGAACTGACCCAAAGATAGAAAAAAAGCCCATACCTTATACCCGGAAGATGGTAACTGAGAAAGGGATTGCCCAAACTCATATCTGTATTGGATTCCCTGCTTTTGATTTCAACCATCCACAAAAATATCCAGCTTTAGTTTTGAGCAATATCTTGGGTGGAGGAATGAGTTCTCGCCTTTTCCAAACAGTTAGGGAGAAATTAGGACTTGTTTATAATATATATAATTTTTTCGACTTCTATTTTGATTCAGGAACATTCGGTGTATATCTCGGAACCAACCAGGAGGATATCCAGATGGCAGTGAAGGCGGTTTTGAGGGAATTTTCCAAAATAAAAAATGACAGATTGCCAAAGACAGAACTTAAGAATGCTAAATATCAGCTAAAGGGTAATCTGATATTGGGAGCTGAGAGCATCTCTTATCGGATGAGTAGATTAGCTCGTCATGAGCTATATTCTCAAGATTACTGGAGTTTGAAAAAATCTATCTTGGCTATTGAAGGGGTAAAAGCAAAAGAAGTAAAAGAGGTTGCTGAAAAGATCTTAGACTCTGATAAAGTCTGCATAACCATTTTGGGTCCGGTAAAAACAGGGGTGATAAAAAAAATAGATTGGGGACTTTTTTAACTTCTATTCAGAAAATGAAACCTATTTTATTTCCCCTTTTTTTTCTTTTAATTTTAAGTTTATCACTTTTTTTTATCTGGAGAATTGTGTATGCGCGTATGCGTCAAGAGACCGAAGGTCAAGAGACATCAAGAGAAAGGTTTAAATCCCAACAATTTTCATCCGAAAATGCGTATGCATCAAGAGATAAAAATAATATTTTACTCTATCATAAAATAGAAGATAAGTGGGAGTGGGGAATCACCCGACAAAGGATAAGCCAATTTGAAAAGCAGATGAAATTTCTTTATAAGCAGGGTTATAAATTGATGAGGTTGGACCTGTCCGGTCAGGAAAAAAATTTCACTAATGACTTTGATTCTGAGAACAAAAAGATTTTTTTGACCTTTGATGATGGTTATGAATCTGTCTATACTCATGCTTTTCCTATTCTTGAGAAGTTTGGTTTTTCTGCAACTGTTTTTCTTATCACAGGATGGGTAGGAAAAAAGAATTTGTGGGATATAAACTGGGGGAAAAAGTTTAATCACCTCTCTTGGTCACAGATAGAAGAGCTTAAAAAATTCGGATTTAATTTTGGTTCTCATACTGTGAATCATCCTGATCTAACTAAACTTAATGGAAAAGAAGTTGAATATGAGCTTTTGAATTCAAAAAATATGATAGAAGATAGGTTAGGGGAGAGGGTTGAGTTTTTATCCTATCCATTTGGAAAATATAATAGATCAGTTCAAAGAATTGCTGAAGATATTGGTTATAAAAACGCGTTCACTATTTGCTCTGGACCAAAAAAATTTTCCGACCCATATGCTTTAGGACGATTAGGGATCTATCTTTTTGATTCGAGCTTGACTTTACATATAAAATTGAACCAAACACCAATTTTTTGGATAGAGGATATGAAAGGAAGGATAATTAACCAATTTGCCAATGGGACAACTCTTTTCAAGTCAAAACCAAAATACGATTTTTGCTTAAAAAGTGAAAAGCCTAAAAGTATCTTCGTAAAAAAGGTATGAAAATGAGAGCATTTTTCTTGCGGTGGTTTGTTTTGAGCCTGGCAATTTTTATCGTTGCTAACATAACTAATCTTATATATATTAACAATTTAAAAACTTTGATCTTGGGAAGCTTGATTTTGGGCATTCTTAACGTGTTCCTTAAGCCGATTTTGATTTTTTTCACTTTGCCTTTGAGCATAATGACTTTAGGTCTTTTCATACTGATTATTAATGGAGTTGTTCTTTATCTGGTCTCTTTTTTGGTCTCTGGTTTTGAAATTCAAAGTTTTGGAAAAGCTTTTTTAGCAGCTTTTTTGATAACGATATTGGGTGCCTTTATTAATTGGATAGTCAAAGACTGAACATAAGAAGGTAAGATGGGTCTACGATTTCTACACAGATTCTAAGGTATCGGAGCCATAAAGGCTCCGCTAAGCGTAGCAGAGGGTTTATCCCTCTGAGAAAAAGATGATAAGCCATTGTTACATTGAAGATATTGGGACGCACCTTGGAGGGGAGATTTTGCTTAAGGGTTGGTTATACAACAAGCGCTCCAAAGGTAAGATACATTTTCTCTTGGTGCGAGATGGAACAGGAATTATTCAATGTGTAATGAGTGAGGGAGAGGTTTCCGAAGATGTCTTCAACACTTATGATAAGTTAACTCAGGAGTCATCCCTTGAGGTCAAGGGTAAGGTGAGGGAGGATAAGCGTGCTCCTGGAGGATATGAGCTGGAGTTATCTGATATTAAAATCATTCAGATCGCCGAAGATTATCCTATTACACCCAAATCCCATGGAACAGCATTTTTGATGGATCACCGTCACCTGTGGTTAAGATCAAAACGTCAGCATGCAATTTTAAAAATAAGAAACGAGCTGGTGTTTGCGATAAGGGATTTCTTTTACCGCAATAAGTTCATTCTCGTTGATGCTCCGATTCTAACCGGCGCAATTGGGGAGACCGCCTCAACATTGTTCGAGACCCAATATTACGACGAAGGCAAAGCTTATCTTGCTCAGACAGGTCAACTATATAATGAAGCAGCTTGCATGGCTTTTGGCAAAATATATTGTTTTGGACCAACTTTCAGGGCGGAAAAATCTAAGACCAGACGTCATCTAACAGAGTTCTGGCAGGTTGAGGCTGAGATGGCATATTATGAGCAGGAGGACAATTTAGAACTTCAAGAAAAATTGGTGGAATACATTATAAGTTGGGTCTTGAAAAAAAATAAAAAGGAGCTTGAACTCTTAGAAAGGGATCTTTCAAAACTTGAGAAAATAATTGCTCCATTTCCTAAGATTTTATATGATGACGCAGTAAAAATTTTAAAAAAAGAGGGAGGCGATATAGAGTGGGGTTCTGATTTGGGTGGGGATGATGAGACGATATTATCTAATATGTATGAAAAGCCGGTTTTCGTATGTAATTATCCTAAAAAGGCCAGGGCATTTTATATGAAGCCCCATCCGGAAAGAGAGGATCTGGTATTGTGCGCTGATCTTCTGGCTCCAGAGGGATATGGTGAGATAATCGGAGGTTCGCAGAGAAACGATGATTACGATAGCCTGGTTCAAAGGATAAAAGAGGAAAATCTCCCTTTAGATGCATATGAATGGTTTCTGGACTTAAGAAAATATGGCTCTGTTCCTCATTCTGGTTTCGGATTAGGAGTTGAGAGGACTTTAGCCTGGATATGTAAGCTTCCACATATAAGGGAGTCGATACCATTTCCGAGGATGCTTTATCGACTATATCCTTAGAAGATTGAATTAAAAGAGATAAAAGGATTAAAATGCAAATGTATCCTTTTAAAGAAATAGAGGAGAGGTGGCAGAAAAGATGGGAAAAGCAAAAGCTCTACCTTACCCCTGATCCTCCCAAGAAGAAATATTACATGCTGGTTATGTTCGCCTATACCTCTGGTGATATTCACATAGGTCATTTCAGAAATTACATAATAGGTGATGTGATTGCCAGATACAAGACGATGAATGGATTCGATGTTCTGCATCCGTTTGGATGGGACGCTTTTGGTCTTCCAGCAGAGGAGGCGGCAATAAAACACGGTGTTAATCCAGAGGAGTGGGCTTTAAAAAATATAGAGGTCTCAAGAAAGACTATACAGAAAAGCGGGGTATCTTTTGATTGGGAAAGGGAGGTCATAACCTGCCTTCCTGATTACTACAAATGGACTCAATGGATGTTTCTGAGACTTTATGAGAATAACTTAGCTTATCGAGGTAAATCATTTGTGAATTGGTGTCCACATTGCAATACTGTTTTAGCTAATGAGCAGGTTGTCGGGAGGAGGTGCTGGAGATGTGAACATGAGGTTACCAAAAAGGAGCTTTCGCAATGGTTTTTTAAAATCACCGCCTACATCCAGAGATTACTTTCTGATCTTTTTAAGCTTAAAGACTGGCCCGAACCAATAAAAATAATGCAAAGAAACTGGATCGGTAAATCAGAGGGGACAGAGATAGATTTCACAATAGAAGGAACTGGCGAGAAAATCTCTGTTTTCACCACACGATCTGATACTATATATGGAGTTACATTTATGGCAATCTCTCCGGAAAATCCCCTTTTGCAAAAATTAAATATTGAGCCCAAATACAAAAAAGATGTTGATGATTATATAAGAAAATCTGCTTTTAGAAATGAGGCTGAAAGAGTTTCTGCAGCAGAAAAAGATGGTGTTTTCACTGGAAGATTTGCTATAAACCCACTCTCTGGTGAAAAGATACAGTTATGGGTAGCGGATTACGTGGTAGGCACCTATGGAACTGGAATCGTGATGGGTGTTCCAGGACATGACCAGAGAGATTTCGAGTTCTGTAAAAAGTATAAAATCCCCATAAAAGTAGTTATACAGCCAAAGGGTCTTACTTTTTCTCCCAATAAGATGAAAAAGGCATACGTTGAACCGGGAGTGATGGTCAACTCAGACAGATTCAATGGACTTTGGTCTGAAAAGGGAATTGAGAAGATAACAGAATATGTAGAATTAAAAAAACTTGGGAGGAAAAAAATAAATTATAAGCTGAGAGACTGGCTTATCTCTCGTCAGAGATTTTGGGGAGCGCCAATTCCTATGATTCACTGCGAAAAATGCGGGATGGTTCCTGTGCCTGAAAAAGATTTGCCTGTTCTTTTGCCTAAAAGTAACATAGACTTTTTTCCAAAAGGCAGGTCTCCTTTAGCTGATGTGGATGAGTTTATCAAGACTACCTGCCCTAAGTGTAAAGGTAAAGCTAAAAGAGACCCTGACACGATGGATACGTTTGTCTGTTCCTCCTGGTATCTTTTCAGATACACTGATCCTAAAAATAAAAACCAGCCTTTTGCAAAAAAGAAAGTTTCCCGGTGGTTGCCAGTGGATAAATACATCGGAGGTGCAGAACATGCAACAGGTCATCTTTTGTATTTCAGATTCTTTACCAAGTTTTTACACGACATCGGGTATTTGTCAGTCGATGAGCCAGCAATTGAGCTTTTTAACCATGGGATGGTTTTGGATTCAAAAGGTGAGGTGATGTCAAAATCGAAGGGAAATGCAGTTTCTCCGATCGATTTGATGAACCAGAAAGGTGTAGATGTTTCAAGAATTGCGGTCTATTTTGCTGCCCCTTCTGAGAAGGAGATATTGTGGACAGGCGAAGGGATTACAGGTGCATCGAGATTTCTGAATAAAATTTATAATTTAGCACAAAAAGTTAAGCCAAAAGACTTAAATTATAATATCAAGTTTAATGACTTAACTGATACTGAAAAAACAACTTACAGAAAATTACATCAGACGATAAAAAAGGTTAATGAAGACATAGAGACTCTACAATTTAACACTGCTATTGCTTCTATGATGGAGTTTTTGAACCTGTTTAGCTCAATATCTTCTGATTCAAGGATTTATACCTATTGTCTTAAGAATTTAATCCAGCTTTTAGCTCCATTTGCTCCACATTTAGCAGAGGAGTTATGGGAGAAATTGGGTTTTAAACAGAGTGTTTTCAAATCCAAATGGCCCGCTTATGATAAAGACGCAGTGATCGAAGAATTAGTTACTATCGTAGTTCAGGTAAATGGCAAGCTCAGGACGTCTTTTGAGGTTCCATTGAATACTGATAAGGAGAAGATCGAGAGAATAGCTTTGGAGAATGAGAAAATTAAGAAATTTACTAAGGATAAAAGGGTTTTAAAGACTATTTTTATTCCTAATAAATTGATAAATCTGGTGGTGGGGTAGAGGCAAAACCAGGGATTTTTGATGATTGATGATTAATGAAGATTTTTAAATTGCGAGGTGAGTTTACATAATGTTTATTATAAGACCTTTTATGGTTCGCTTTATCTTGAGTTCTTAAAAGATAAAGTTCGCATTCCTTCTTTTTTAGAGGGAAACTTTTGTTCGCTTTTTTTAGCCTGGTCAAATGGAAGAAATTTTAAAACCCAGTTCCCTGACGTTAGGAGGATTCCATTATGAAGTCATTATCTGTAAAAGGAGCCGGCAGAGCTTCCCAGAAATCCCAGCCCACGTATGTCAAACTCTTAATGGAATGCGAACCTTTCAGGTTTGCCTTTCCTTATAGTTTTTCTTAAAAGTAAAGCTGAAGCTTTACACTCCATATCTCACCTTATAGATTTGGTTTTTTCAGAAATCTCTTATTTTAAGATTATGTGGGTTATTGACTTAAACTAAAACTTTAAGTCATAATAATATATTATCTGGAGTGCAACAACTTGTTGTTGCAACTCTATGCGAAAACAAGTTTTCGCACTACCTAAGAGAAAAGCAGAGCAAGGGTGCTCTGCGCTATGAGGTTTTGTGTTTTTTGAACAGACAGGAATGTCTGTTCTACCTTCGGTTATTTTTTAACATCGGGCATGTTCGAAGAATGCTTCGCAAAGCCCGACGCTACATTTAAAAAAATTTATCAAACACAAAAATTGGGATTACTAACTATCTTTGCAAACGTTTTTTATTTTTCAGCAAACCTCTCCCCTATCAGACCTAAACTAAAACTTTAAGTCGAACGTCGGGTATGAAACCCGACGCTACGCTTAAATTTTCTGTGCTGGTCAAGTCCCCTGACTCGACCAGAAAATCTCTGTTCCGCGGGGATGTTATCTCTGGCCAGCCAGGCATCCCCGCAAATAAATTCTGGGTGGATGATAACATCCGCCCAGAACAAAGAAATATATGTACGTAATCTTTTGTCCCTAAATCCTTTTTTTAGGAACAATTATTATTAATTAGTATATAAGTATATGATATGCTCAAATTTCCTTGCAACATGATTTTCATTTTGATATATTAAAAAAGATGGAAAAAAAAGAAGAGATAAAAATAGTAGCGACTAACAGGAAGGCTCATCACGACTATACTATAGTTGAGACCTATGAGGCTGGGTTGGAACTAAAGGGGAGCGAGGTTAAATCTTTAAGGGAAGGTAAAGTCTCTTTGAGGGACTCCTTTGCCAGGATAGTTGATGAACAGCTACATTTATTAAATATGCACATAAGCTCCTATGAGAAGGCATCTAAGTTTGGACATGATCCAAAAAGAACAAAAAAATTGTTGATGCATAAAAGGGAAATAAAAAGACTTATGGGCAAAACTTTTGAAAAGGGATACACCTTAGTCCCTTTAAAAATCTACTTTAAAGGAAGTTTTGCCAAGGTGGAATTAGCCCTAGTCACTGGTAAAAGAAAATATGATAAAAGGAGAGCCCTGGCTGAAAAAGAGGCTAAAAGAAAAATAGAAAGAGCCTTTAAAGAGAGACAAATCTCTTGATGTCTCTTGACCTTCGGCATACGCAAATAAGATGGCAAAAAAAGTAGCTTTTTTAACAATCTTTTTAGTGTCGTCGTTTGCCTTTACATCTTTATCCCAAAGCATTTATGAACTTTCAAACTTACCTAAAGTAAAAATAGATAAAGTTGATTATGTTTGTTTAGATGAAGTTGTCCGGGTTTTGCGTATGCATCAAGAGATAGGTGGTAAGATTTATCAGGATGAAAAAGAGGGAAAAGCGATATGGTATTATAAGGGTCAAAGATTGGAATTTACACCCTTTTCCCCTTACGTTTTAATTGATAACTCAATCTATGATCTTTTGTTCGAGGTAAAATTAAAGAAAGGGGAAATCTTTGTTCCTCAAAAAAATTTCTTTTCCCTTTTAAAAGAGTTAAAAAAGCAAAGCAAAAAATTCAAGGAAAACTTATCTCTTGATGCATACGCATTTTCAAAACCCTCTTATCTTGAGTATAACATCACAGATATTTTTGCATCTAAAAAGCTCAATGGAATTTTAATCGAGATATTTATTTCCTATCCCATAAATTATGAGGTTTTTAAAAGTGAGAATAACTGTATCAACATTTTCTTCTATGAGGGGAAAATCGACACCGGTTATTTTAATTTCAAAGAAATTCCAAGTATAATAAAAAAGATAACGGCTTATCAATACGGAAACTCAGTCCAGGTCTCCTTATGGACGAAAAAGTCCTTTCATACACTATCCCACAATCTGGAATCTTTTCCTTTTCGTATTCAAATCTCCTTGGAGGATACAACCGAGATTGCTAAAAGTGCACAAGATGATCTAATCGACGTGGTGGTCATTGACCCAGGTCATGGTGGGGTCGATTTTGGATTTTTTGGTCAAAGGAGTCTTTGGGAAAAAGATATCACTTTAGATATAGCCTTAAGGTTAAAAAAGCTTTTAGAGAAAGAAACTGATTTAAAAGTTGTCCTTACAAGAGATTATGATGTTTTTATTCCTCTTAAAAAAAGAGCAAGAATAGCAAATAAAGAGGGTGGAGACCTGTTAATAAGCATTCACTGTGAATTTTCTGAGGACGAAAATGAATCTGGATTTGAAATCTTCTTTTTCGGAGAGTCTCAAAAAGATAAAGAAACGACTTTAACTTTTAAAGAGGATTTAGAAAAAACCAATGAAATTTTTTCTGATTCGATTTTTATTCTCCCTGACACCACCCAATACCTGTTCTTTGAACAGTCAAAAAATTTAGCTTTTATAGTTTGTGAGGAGATGGAAAAAAAACTTAAAATGTTTTCAAAGGGAATTTTTCAAGAAAAGTTTTTAGTTTTGAAAAAAGCCTATATGCTTGGAATTTTAGTTAATTGTGGATTTATCTCCAATCCAGATGAGGAAAAGCTTTTGGCACAAAGTCCTTTTAGAGAAAAAATTGCAGAGGCTCTGTTTTTTGGAATAATGAGGTTTAAAATTGAGGGTGAGCACGAAAAAAGCTATGAAGCTAAAAGATGAAAAAAAAATAGGGATATTCGACTCAGGTGTGGGTGGTTTAACTGTTGCTCGCGAGATTCTTAAAATCCTCCCCTTTGAACAGATAATCTATTTTGGCGATACTGCGCGTTGCCCATATGGTCCGAGATCGAAAAAAATTGTCAGGGAATTTTCATTGCAGAATGTGAATTTTTTATTATCTCAAAATGTTAAATTCATCGTAGTGGCTTGTAATACTTCCTCAGCTTTGGCTTTGGATTTTTTAAAAAAAAGGTTTGAAATTCCCATGATGGGAGTTATCGAGCCAGGAGCAAAAGGAGCAGTCGAGGCAACTAAAAATAAAAAGGTAGGGGTGATCGGAACTTTAGGAACAATTTCATCTGGTTCTTATGTTAAAGCTATTCATAAAATGGACAAAAAGATTATAATTTATCCTCTGTCCTGCCCTCTTTTTGTCAGCTTGACTGAGGAGGGTTTTATTAACAAAAAAGCGACCTATCTTATCGCTGAGGAATACTTGAAGCCTTTGAAGAAAAAAAGAATCGATACTTTGATCTTAGGATGCACCCACTATCCTTTGTTAAAAGGGGTTATAAGAAATGCGATGAAAAAATCCGAAGGATTTCCGAAGGACTCTTCGAGCATAGAAAATGTAACGTTGATCGACTCAGCTGAAAAGACAGCTTTGGATGTCAAAAGGTTTTTATTAGAAAAAGACCTTTTAAGAAAATCTGATAAAGAACCTTCTCATAAATTTTTTGTCTCAGACCAGCCGGATAAATTCAAAAAACTCGGACAAAGATTTTTAGGGAAAAAGATAAAAAGGGTTGAATTAGTGGACATAAACAAATACTAAATTATGAAAATAGTTTTAGCCACAAATAATCAACATAAAATAAAAGAGATAAAAGAAATTTTAAAAGATCCCAATTTAGAGATTTTAACCCTTGCTGATTTTCCTGATTTTCCAAAGCCAGAGGAAACCGGAAAGACCTTTGAGGAAAATGCAACTATTAAAGCAAAGTCAGTCTATGATTTTACAAAAATTGCCTCGATTGCTGATGATTCAGGGTTAGAGGTGGACGCTTTAAATAATATGCCGGGAATTTTATCCGCAAGATTTGCAGGGGAGGGTTGTAGTTATGAAGATAACAATTTAAAGCTTTTAAATTTGATGAAAGATATTCCCTGGGACAAAAGGAGTGCAACTTTTGTTTGCGTTGTGGCAATAGCTTACGATTTTAAAAATATAAAAATTGTTGAGGGGAAAGTCAAAGGTGTAATCGCACAGAAACAGATGGGAAAAAATGGCTTCGGCTACGACCCTTTGTTTTATTATCCTCCATTGAGTAAAACATTTGCTCAACTTGCGCTTGATGTGAAAAACGAAATAAGCCACAGGGCAATTGCATTCAGAAAGGCCAAAAAACTTCTATCTTCTTTTTAAAATCAAATTTCCAAATGAGGTTTTGAGTAAAACCAAAGTTTTGCACTCAAGGAAAGATAACATAAAGCTTGTAAGCACGAATTCATTCGTGCATTTTATTTGCACAGATAGAATCTGTGCCTACAAATCTAACTTCTTTTCAAAAGCAGATTTATAAGTGAGGTTTTCAGGTAAAGCTAAAGCTTTACACTCCAAAAAGATAGACTGAGTTTTTTGTTTTTCTGAAAAGATAAAACTTTCTTGACAACTATCCTAAATCTTTTATATTTTTAACCGTAATAAATGGGTGGGGTGGTGGGGTTCTAATACCTAATACCTACCACCTAACACCTAAAAGAACCGGGGTGTAGCGCAGTCTGGTAGCGCACATGGTTTGGGACCATGGTGTCGGAGGTTCAAATCCTCTCACCCCGACCAGAGAAAGTTGGAAAACAGCAAACTGTTCACAGCTAACAGTAGAAAGTTTCGTAAAAACTGTGAACTGTTAACCGTTTACTGTGAACAGAAACTGCCCCCGTAGCTCAGTTGGATAGAGCATCTGCCTTCTAAGCAGAGGGTCGCCTGTTCGAGTCAGGCCGGGGGTAGCTGGAGTAAGTAAACAGAAAACAGTATACGGTAAACAGTAAAAGATTTTTTTCTGTATACTGTTTACTGTGAACTGTCTACTGACAACACGGTGGGTGTAGCTCAGTTGGTTAGAGCACCAGGTTGTGGCCCTGGTGGTCGCGGGTTCAAGTCCCGTCATCCACCCCATTTTTCAGTTTTGTTCCCTTCGGCTAATAAGTCGAAGGGCTTTCTGTATGTGGGATAAAGAGTTCCGTCAATTACTTGACAGTTCGAAAGTAGAAAATTGAGAAGTTTCCTTTTCTCTGGGGCTTCTTGCTTCTGATATAGAAAATACGCTTTGCTGGCGAGTTCTAAGATTTTGATTCCCTCATCGAAGTAGCTTTTATTGGCATTTTGATGACATTGAATTTCGGATAGTATTCTTGACTGCTCCTCTATCCATTGTTCTGATTTTCTGTTCCAGAATTCCTCTGTGATTTTACCTTCGAGTTTGTCCTCATAGGCTTGGTCAAGCTTTTGTTGAAGTTTTTTATGCCGTAAGGTGAGCTTGCCTATCATCTCATCGTGATATGCTTTCTCGTCAACGTGACTTGCTTTTAAGGCTTCTTTGATCCATTCCAGTTTTGCATCATCGATTACTATTTTTTTAACCACCTGACCAAGTTTGTCCTCAAGTAACTCTTCCCGGATATATGCTTTCTCACATTTTCCCTTGGAACCGGTGCAGTGATAGTAGATGTATCTATTCTTCTGTATTTCTGCGGTGATGGAACAACCGCAGCGTCCACAGGTCAAAAGTCCAACAAAGGCGAAATTCCTCTTTTTCGGCTTGGGCTTATTGTGGTTTTTGAATACTTCCTGAACTTTTTCGAAAAGCTTTTTAGTTATGATCGGTGGATGCTTGCCTGAATATCAAAAGCGCTAAAGTCATGATAACAGATTTATTTTAAGAGAATGGGATTATTTTATTTCGGTCACTTTTTTTACTTGACAAAAATTGTGGTTGTATTATATTTTAATAAAGAGAGCAAGTCATTTTAACAATAAACTTTATAAGAATTGAATGGCGCAAACCTTGAAAAAACAAGGAGGCGATTTTAAATGAAGAAAAAACTTCTTGTCGTTCTTTTGTGTTTGACTTTCCTGCTTATCTTTCCGGGACTGGCAAAAGCTCAGTTCGGTTCGATTTCTGGGAAAGTAACAGATGAAGAGACTGGGTTTCCTATCATGGGAGCTCACGTTTGGGCAAGAGCAGATACTACCCAACCGGGGGGATATGGATTCGGTATAACCGATACTTTAGGATTGTATGTAATTGACAGTCTCGATGCTGGAGAATTTCTGGTCTCGTCTTCTGCCCTGGGATATGAAGACGAGAATTATCCTGAATCCGTGATTGTGGCAGCTGCTGAGAATACGCCAGATATCGATTTTGCTCTCACCCCTGCAGAAGCGACCGGTTCTATTTCCGGGATGGTTACAGATGGAGAAACCGGTCTCCCACTTCCTATGGCTCACGTCTGTGCTTATGGTAGTACTCATGTCGAAGGGGATGCTTGGACGGACACTGCCGGATATTATCTCATACAGAACCTTGTCGCTGGACAGTATATAGTAGGAGTTCATAAGAACGGATATGAAGATGAGGTCTATCCCGAATCGGTGACTGTTGAGGAGGGGCAGAATATACCTGATATAGATTTCGCTTTGACCCCCATAGGTGAATATGGTTCAATTTCAGGTTGGGTAACAGACGAACAGACAGCACTCCCACTTCCCATGGCTCATGTCTGGGCATATGATAGCGTTGCTCGCTTCGGAGAGGATAGTTGGACCGATACAGCTGGATACTATCTCATACAAAACCTAACAGCTGGGCAGTATGCAGTTGGAGCTCATAAGAGTGGATACGAAATTGGGTTTTATCCGGAATTGGTTGCTGTTGAGGAGGGACAGAATACGCCTGATATAGATTTCGCTTTGACTCCAACAGGTGAGTACGGCTCAATTATAGGCTGGGTCGGTGATGAAGAGACCGGTCTCCCCATTATCATGGCTTACCTGAGAGCCATAGGTTTGGATGATGAAATTTGCGGGGAGGCTTGGAGCGATACCAGCGGTCAATACGGAATCTTAGATCTTCCCCCCGGGATTTACCGCGTCGTGGTCAGCAAAGATGGTTATGCTCCAGAAACCTATCCTGATTCGGTAATTGTGGTTGCCGGGCAGAATACACCCCATATTGATTTTTCTCTGACTCCAATAGGTGAGTACGGATCAATTTCTGGGAGGGTTACCGATGAAGAGACTGGTCTTCCGATCAGCATGGCTTATCTTTTAGCCATAGGCTTGGATAACTGGTGTTATGCAGAGGCCTGGAGTGATACCAGCGGTTATTATACTATCCAATACCTGTGTACTGGCATTTACCAGGTCAACGTGCATGTAATAGGCTATATTCCAGAAAGCTATCCCGATTCAGTGATGGTGTTAGCTGGTGAAAATACCTCAGACATCGACTTTGCTCTTACATCTATTTATTTTGGTGATGTTACTGGAGATGGAAATATCAACCTTACTGACGCTATCTATCTGGCAAATTATTGTCTAAAAGCTGGTCCTGCTCCTGAACCTTTAGAAGCCGGAGAGGTCAACTGCGACGACGAAATAAATTTATCAGATGTGATATACTTGGCGAACTATTTGTTGAAAGGTGGACCCGCTCCACACCATTGCGGAAACTATCAATTTTAGCTTTGGGGAAGTTTTGATCAATTACCAATGCTGTGAAAAGGTTTTAAAGATTAAGCAATCATAAAAAGCCTTTAGATTTTTGTTGAATTTTACACGCACAAGGGTTCCCTTATTCAAAAAGAAAGGGGCAGGGGGTGGACATACCCCCTCCGACGATTGAGATTATATAGATTCCAACAGCTGAGAAGTATCAGGTATCTGTTCTTCTGTTGTTGCCAAATAAGTTCTAAGACCGTCCACTACTCCACCCTTTGTTTTAATTGAACTCAGATTTTTGTGTATTTTTATGGATTATTAAATTGCTACACCGCACCCTTTGATCCTTAGAGAAAAAAATATAGGCAAAGTCCTCTTCAAAAAACTTTTCAAGCCGACCATCTCATTTCTCTTGAAAAAATGTCTTGATTTATATTCTTTAGTAGGGATCGAGCAAAGTTTAGCTAAAACGTAACCAAGACTTTTTCTGGATTTTTTCATAATCTTTGATTATCTATGCAACAATTCATCTAAACTCAGAGTATATAGAATTTAAAGCGGAATGATCTCCATTCTGCGCAAGACTTGAACTCGATAAAAAGAGGTATTTTGTGGAAAAGCACTAAAAGCCTAAAGGAGCTGTTATGAAAAAGTATTTTGTATTTTTAGTGATATTTTTAATCATCAATGTTCATAATTCCTTGGCTTCTTATTTAAATATCACTTTTCGGGGTATTGGTTTAAGTATAGGAAATTCAAAGAAAGCGAATGGAATACGTTTGAATTTTGTTGATAATGAGGTTGAAAAAATAAATGGTCTCAACTTAACGTTATGGAAGCCAAAAGATAACTCAGATGCTATAATGAATGGTTTTGCCTTGGGAGTAATAGGACCAGAAGTCAAGGATATAAACGGTCTTGCCTTGGGTGGAGTTGGAGTGGTCACAGAAAAGATGAATGGTGTTTCTTTTGGGTTAATTGGAGTTACGTCCACGGAAATAAATGGAATAACAATTGGAGGTATCGGGGTGGCAAATGATAACTTAAAGGGAATAGCAATCGGAGGGATCGGAGTGGCAAATCAAGACGTCAATGGAATAACAGTTGGTGGTGTCGGGGTAGCAAACCAGAACTTAAATGGAATAGCGATAGGTGGTATTGGTGTGGCAAATCAAGATGTGGATGGGATAGCAATAGGAGGGATCGGAGTGGCAAATCAAGACCTGAATGGGATAGCCATCGGTGGTATTGGGGTAGGTAGCCAGAATGTAAATGGAATAGTAATCGGAGGGGTAGGGGTAGGGGCACAGGACATAACAGGTTTTGTATTCGGAGGAGTACATGTGAAGTCTAATAGTTTAACTGGCTTAGGAATAGGAGGATACTGCAAGCTAAAAGAAAACCTGAATGGCGTTTCTATTGGAATATTTAATTATACCAGACATCTTGAGGGTGTGCAAATCGGTATTCTTAATTACTGTGGAAACAACCCGAAGCCTTTGAGATTATTGCCGATTATCAATGTGCATATTGATTGAAGGCGTGGATTTCACCTTGTTATAATAGACAATATTAGATAGCCACTGTCTATTCAAAACCCTAACTTTAATTAGTTGTGTCAGGAGCTTTACTCCTGACACAACCCAAAAATGGAGTGTAATCATTTATGATTGCAGGGATACCGTTTTGGTGGGATGCATTCCTTTCTTTCGTTTGTCAGCATTAGGAAATCCCGACGACAACCAGCCTTAGTAATTCCTATACTCAAGGCATCAAAAAGTTCCTTAAAATTTTGAGGGGTTGATGTTCGGTTCCGATTCCCAATTCAAATGAATATTAATATTGACTTTTAGAAAGAACCAATTATACTTAGCCTAATCAAGAAGGTGGCTTTAGCTTTGAATAATGTGGTTTTCTCAGTTGGTTTTATATTTAACTTAAATTTCTTTGGAGGTAAGTTTTGCCTAAAATTAAGTCAAGACCTCGATATAGAAAGGCACTAACACCTGCACTCATTATTTGTTTTATAATCGCGGTAATCCTGATTATAGTTTTCAATAAAGCTTTTTTTCAACCGGTATTTAAAAGAGAGGTTACTATTAAACCTGAGTATCTTGAAAATGAAAGTGAGGAATTGTGGGTTTCCAGATATAACGGACCAGCAGATGGTAATGATTGGGCTAAGGCTCTGGTGGTGGATGGGTTCGGCAATATCTACGTGACTGGAGAAAGCGAAGGTAAGACCACAGGTAAGGATGTTGCCACCATAAAGTACAATGGAAAAGGAGATACCTTATGGGTAAAAAGATACAATGGACCCGTAAATGGCGACGATTGGGGTGCTTTCTTAGCCATAGATGAATCTGGAAACGTCTATCTGGCTGGGGGAAGCGAAGGAGAGGGGACAGGTCTTGATTATCTCACCATAAAATATACCCCTTCCGGAGAGGTTATCTGGATGAAAAGGTATAATGGTTCTGGAAACTCATCTGACAGAGCTTCAGCTTTGGCCATAGACGACTCCGGAAACGTTTACCTTACCGGCGAAAGCGAGGGGGAAGGCTCAGGCTTTGACTATGCCACTTTGAAGTATGACAAAAATGGTGAGGTTGTTTGGGTCAGAAGATATAATGGGTCTGAAAACGGAAATGACTGCGCTTATGCTTTAGCTGTTGACGCTTATGGCAATGTTTACCTGACCGGTTACAGCTATGGGGGGTCAACGAGATCCGACTATCTTACCTTAAAATATAATACTTCGGGTGATCTCCTGTGGGTTAAAAGATTCGATGGATCCCAAAACTCTGTTGACAGAGCTTATGCTTTAGCTGTGGGTATCTCCGGAGATGTATATGTAACCGGATATAGTCATGGAGACCAAACAGACAAAAACATTCTTACGATAAAGTACAATTCTTACGGAAAGCTACTCTGGGCGAAAAGATACAATGGATCGGCCAATGGATTGGACCGGACTCATGCCTTAACTTTGGACAGCTCTGGTAATGTCTATGTAGCTGGACAGAGCCACGGTGTGGTTACCGGCTCTGATTTTGTTACTATTAAATATAATCCTTCAGGCGATACTCTCTGGGTGAGAATATACGAAGGTCCTGGAAACCACAACGATTGGGATTTAGCTCATGCTATGGCAGTAGATGATTTTGGCAGCATCTATGTTACCGGCGAGAGTCAGGGGACCGGAACAGATCACGACTACGCCACGATAAAGTACGATCTCTCTGGTAATCTCCTCTGGGTTAGAAGATATAATCAGCCCTCTATTGATAATGCTTTTGCCTTAGCTGTAGATCCCTCTGGTAACGTCTATGTGACCGGATTCAGCTACGGCCCCGGGACCACTTCTGATTATGCCACTATCAAATATGGGCAGTTTATAAGAGGAGATGTCAATGGAGATAAAACGATAGATTTAGCTGATGCAATCTACTTAGCAAACTATTTACTTAAAGGCGGAGGCCAACCACCTGTCCCGATTTCTCGAGCTAATGCCAACGGGGATGATGCTGTCAACCTATTGGATGTGATACACATAGTGAGCTATTATTAGAGAGTAAACGTTAAACGGAAAATAGAAAACAGTTAAAGATGAAAGAAATCCAATTGTTGGTGCAGGGGTTTAACCCCTGCACCAGCTTTTGTGACCATACTCGAACAACTCTTTGCAAATTTCAAACAGTTGCGTCAAAAGCTTTTCTCCTGACGCTTAAAAAGGTGTCAGGACTGAGAGATCCTGACACAACACAAAATCATCCAAAGAACCCACCCTTATTAATTTTTCTTGTGTTTTCTCTGTTGGTCTTAAGACCAACAGAGAACTAAAATTTTTTAACTCACGAAAACAATTTTACAAGAAAGTAAAGAAAAGCGGCTATTGCTCCTGAGGCCGGGATGGTGATGACCCAGGCAACCACAATATTTTTAACTATCCCCCATCTCACCGCGGATAGCTTTTGAGAGGAGCCCGAGCCCATAATCGCTGTTGAGATCACATGGGTTGTGCTGATAGGAATTCCGAACCAGGATATTCCAGCGATAACCGTTGCTGCAGATGTTTCAGCTGAGAACCCATGAACTGGTTGGAGTTTGAACACTTTTGTTCCCATGGTCTTGATCACCTTCCACCCACCCAAACTGGTTCCTAAAGCCATGGCAAACGCACATGCTATCATAACCCAGAGTGGAACCTTAAATGCGTCTAGTGCTCCATAGCTTACCAAAGCCATAGTTATGATACCCATAGCGTTCTGAGCATCATTCATCCCGTGAGAAAAGGACATCCAGGCAGCGGATAATATCTGAAATTTTTTGAAATAATTGTTGACCTTTCTTGGATTCGACCTTTGGAAAAGCCATGATATAACAACGATCAATAAAATCCCTCCTAAAAACCCAAAAACAGGAGAAAGAATCATCGCAATTGCAATTTTTTTAATTCCACCTATCATTATAATTTTAAACCCTGCCTCAACGATGCCTACGCCTAAAAGTCCTCCTATTAAAGAATGGGTAACACTGACGGGAATACCGGAAAAGCTTGCAAGACCGGTCCAGAAACTGGCACCTAACAATGCCACTAAGACCATAACCAGATTCACATAAGAGGGATCAATCACCCCCTTCCCTATTGTAGCAGCAACTGCAGTATGGGATAAAGCACCAAAAAAATTCAAAGCCCTTGCCATGAAAATTGCACTTCGTGGGGAAAGCGCTTTGGTGGAAATGGTTGTGGCTATGGCATTAGCACAATCATTAAAACCATTAAAGAAATCGTAGACTAACGCCGCAAAGATTATAGCTAAAAGTAAAACAAACTCAGGCACTTTTTACTACCACACTCTCTATAGCTACTGCGATATTCTCACAATGGTCAGCTGCTGTTTCCAGACGACCATATATCTCTTTCCATTTTATTGCCATCCTCCAATCCGGCTCACTATCTAATAGCTCTGCTGTTGCTTTTCTGGTGATCTCATCTGCTTGATTTTCTAAAGAATTAATCTCAATAAAGAAGGGCAAAAGATTCTCTAAATGCTCTAAATCTGATATTGCTTTCTCTATTTGCTCAACCGCTTTATATATGATATTGATCAATTCAATACATTCAGGAGTGAGCTTTTCTATTTTGAAAAAATAAAGCCTCGCAGAGATACCTTCAATTGCATCCAGAACATCGTCGAGCTCAGATGCTAAAATATGAATATCCTCCCTGTCTATTGGGGTGATAAATGTCTGATTTAATTTCTTTATGATCTCATGAATGATTCTGTCCCCCTCGTGCTCTATCTCTTTTATCCTCTTAACCTTCGCTTCAACATCAGTGTAATCATCTGCAAGACTTTTTAAAGTCTTAGCCCCCTCCAAAAGATTTTTCGCAGATTTTCTGAGTAGCTCAAAAAATTTCTCCTCTTTAGGTAGAAGTCTTGGAAGTTTTATCATCAAATCTTCTCCTTAGCTAAAATTTAAGAACTGAATATAATAAAAAACTTCAAAAATCCAAAAGTTTTTTTATTTTTTTAAAAAAGTTAAAAGTTTTTTTATAAGCTTCTCCTTAGTAAAAATCTCAGATTCAATTTTAAATCCAGCTTTTTGTAATTTTTTAACCAGCTCCAGAATTCTTGGAGACTTTAGCCCGTAAAAGCCTAAATTCTTTAGATCTTCAAAAAAATTCTCTTTTTTACAAAAACAAACTAACCTCCCTGTGCTTAATAACATAATCTTTTTTGCAAGCTCTGCTACCAGATCGATGTCGTGAGAGATAAGGATTAAGGTCTTTCTTTTTGAGGAGAGCTTTTTCAAAAGATTTTTTATATCTTCTATTCCTCTGAGGTCAAGTCCACAGGTGGGTTCATCCAGAATCAAAACTTCTGGGTCCAGTGCTAAAATTCCAGCAATGGCAACTTTTCTTTTCTCACCGTCAGATAAAGAATATGGGGAGCGAAAAGCGAACTTTTCGAAATCGAGCCCAACTAATAATAAGGACTCTTTTACTCTATTTTTAATTTTTCCATCAGGCAAATTTATGTTCTTTGGACCAAAAGCAACATCTTCGAAAACTGTCTCCTCAAAAAGTTGAAGCTCTGGAAACTGAAAGGATAAACCCACAATCTTTCGAAGCTTTTTAAAATCTATATTTTTCTTTGCATATTTTTTCGAAAGACTTATGTTGTCAACAATAACTTCCCCTTCAGTTGGAAATAGGAGCGCATTCAGATGTTGAACTAAAGTTGACTTTCCTGACCCTGTAGGACCAATAATTCCTAAAAAGTCACCTTTTTCGATTTCGAAGCTGACATTATCCAAGGCTCTTTTCTCTTGTGGAAGCTTTTGGTCATAAACAAAGCTTAAATTTTTAGATTGAATAATCTTAAAAAAAGACTCTTTTTTTTTAACTTTAGATTCTTTTGTTGAAAAAACTTCAAGTGTTTGTTGAACTTCTGAAAAGTTATTTTTCAGGCTTTTTAACTCATCTACCAAACCATCAACATCGTGCACCTTTTTTTTAAATTTGATTCCAAATTTGTTAAGCTCAAAAAGAATCTCTTGTGTCAAAGGGACTCCCAGTCCAATCTTTTTTAATTCTTCTATTTTGCTAAAAACCTCATCATAGCCTCCATCCAGAAAGATTTTTCCTTGGTCTAAGACCAATATCCTCTGAGCAGACATTGCCTCCTCTGGAAATTGGGTGATGTGAAAGATGGTAAGCTTTTTTTTAAGGAGGCTTTTTTCGAATAAATTCTTAACAAGAATATTAAACTCCTCCCTTCCTTTTGGGTCTAAAAGGGAGGTCGGTTCATCCAGAACAAGATATTTAGGGCGCATAGCTAAAACTGATGCTAAAGCAACCTTCTGTTTTTCCCCTCCTGAGAGTTTATGAGGAGAATGTCTTTTTAGCTTTTCAAGATTGAATGTTGAAAGTGCCCACCCTACCCTTTGTTTTATCTCTTGATGGGACAAAGCTAAATTCTCCAATCCGAAAGCTATCTCTCTTTCAACAGTTGTGGAGATGAACTGATTATCCGGATTTTGAAATACCATCCCTACCAGAAGCCTTATTCTTTTCTGATCCTCTTTACTTACAGTATCCAAGCCATCCACAAAAACCTTTCCCTTTGAGGGTAAAAGCAAAGCATTCAAAAGCCTTGCCAGGGTAGTCTTGCCTGAGCCATTTGGACCAATTATTGCAACAAATTCACCCTCATTAAACTTCAGATCGATATTATCCAAAGCTAAAAGGAGGCTATCCTTATCCAATTTATATTGAAATGAGACATCCCTTAGTTCAATCATTTAATCGAAATATAGGGTAATCGAAAAATGAAGTCAAATGAAAAGAAGATTCAGAACACCTCTTGTGGATGATAACATCCACAAGGAGCAGAAAATAACTTTTAACTTTAACTTTGAGAATAAAAAAACAATCCTTTATGCTTATTCAGTGAAGGATTAAGTTACAACTAATTTTGTAGCCCCACCTTGCCCCAAGGTGGGGCTTAGTTAATAAACAAAGGACTGGATCAAAATGACCCAGTCCTTTGAAAAGCAAACTCAAAGCTTCCTACCATCTTCTTCTTTTGGCTTTTTTAACCTTCTTAGCCTTCTTACCCTTTTTGGGTTTACCAGCAGTTTTGCAGAAGTTGCACATCTTCTTTCCGCCAGTTCCCCCAATTCTGTTCTTTTTCCCTACAGCTTTACCAACAGGGCAAGTGGGAAGGGTATGATAGACCTTTGATCTTTTTGAATGGTATGCCAACTTTTTTCACCTCCTTTTGTTTTTTAAGATTCAAAAATTTTGGCAAACCTAAAAAGAAAAGTTTGCCAAAACCTCATTTTGGGTTCTTTTCCCATCTTACATCGAGCTCCCTCGAAGCTTTTACCTCATCAAGTCTCAAAACAGGGGTATTATGAGGAGCGGACTTTACTAACTCTGGATTTTCCTCCACCTCCTTAGCGATCTTTATCATAAACTCGATAAACTCATCTAAACTTTCCTTGCTTTCAGACTCAGTTGGCTCAATCATCAAAGCCTCAGAAACTATCAGGGGGAAATAGATTGTGGGAGGATGCACACCATAATCCAAAAGCCTTTTTGCAATATCTAAAGTCCTCACTCCCTTTTCTTTCTGCTTTATTCCAGAAAGGACAAACTCATGCATGCAGAAACTTTTGTATGGAAGATAAAAGAATTTTTCTAAGGTTGCCATAAGATAGTTGGCGTTGATAATCGAGGTCTCAGAGATATTCTTTAATCCCGGTGCACCACACGCTCTGATATAAGCATAAGCCTTAACTAAAACACCGAAGTTTCCATAGAATGCTTGGATTTTACCAATTGAAAAAGGAAGATTGTAATTTAAAAAATACCTTTCTTTTTTGTTTTTTCTTTTTTCAACAACAGGAACAGGCAAAAAACAAGCTAAATTTCTTTTGACTCCTAAAGGACCAGAACCAGGTCCTCCACCACCATGCGGGGTGGAAAAGGTTTTGTGCAAATTGAAATGAACTATATCGAACCCCATATCTCCGGGCCTGACTATTCCCATCAAGGCATTTAGATTTGCTCCATCCATATATAACAAAGCTCCAGCATCATGAACAATCTTTTCGATCCTTTCAATCTGGGATTCGAAAAGACCTAAGGTATTAGGATTTGTCAACATAAAAGCTGCAACATCCTCATCTGTAAGCTTTTTCAACTCCTCGACATCCACCAGACCTTTTCCGTTCGATTTCACCTGAACTGGAAGATAGCCAGAGGTTACAACCGAGGCTGGATTGGTCCCATGGGCTGAGTCAGGAATGATCACTTTTGATCTTTTTTGTTTGTTTTTTCTATGGTAAGCAGAGGTGATAAGGAGTCCAGCGAGTTCACCCTGAGCTCCGGCTGAAGGCTGTAAAGTAATAGAATCTACTCCTCCAATCTCTTTTAAATACTCTGATAATTCGTACATCAACTTTAAAGCGCCTTGAACTGTTTCTTCTGGTTGTAGGGGATGAATATCGGAAAAACCCGCAAGTTTTGCTACATCCTCATCTACCTTAGGATTGTATTTCATTGTGCAGGACCCTAAAGGATAAAACCTTTTATCCACATGATGGTTAAGAATAGAAAGCCTGGTAAAATGCCTGACAACATCTACCTCTGAGACCTCGGGCAGACATAAATTTTTCCTTATTTTTTCCTGAGGCAGAATATCTGAGATCTCTTTTTGTGGCACATCTATCTCCGGTAATGAATAGCCACATCTACCTTGTGATGAAAGCTCAAATATAAGTTTTTCTGGCATTTTTTGCTCAAATTTTTCTAATTTTTTTCTTTGAGTTTTTTTATCCTTTTTTCCACCCACTCTCTTTCGCTTTCTTTTATTTTTGGATGCTCTTTTAAGAATTTCTCATAAAGCTTCAAAGCCTTAGTTGTATCTCCCATCTTTTCATAAATATAGGGAATATATTCCTCTGCCTCTAATCTAAGGTTGGATTCAGGAAAATCTTTTGAAAAACTTTGAAATTTTACCATTGCATCTTTATACTCTTTTTCCCTGTAATGAATATAAGCTAAGTTAAAAAGCGCACTATCTGTTTTCCCCCAATAGTTTTTTGAATCCAGATCATTTATTTTTCTAAAAAGTCTTTTAGCCTCATCATATCTTTTTCGATCCATATATTTTTCTCCAATTTTCAGAAGAAGCACAACATCGGTAGAATCTTTTTTTAGCTTTTTCTCTAAATCAGCTAACGTGCCCCTACCTAAAAGATATGATTTTACGTTTTTAAAAAACTCTCTTGGGGAAAGGTAACCAACAATCCTTTCGATCTCCTCACCAGAGGATTTTAAAAGAATAACAGTCGGATAAGCACTCACTTTATATTCTTCTACAAGTAAAGAATCTTTTTTCGCATCTATTTTAACGAAGACAAAATCTAATGATAAAGAGATTACATCTCTATCTGTAAAGGTCGAATCATCCAATCTTTTACACCATTTGCAATCCTTTCTGTAAAAATCTACTAAAAGCTTTTTTTTCTCCTCATTTGCTAATTTAAAGCCTTCTTCAAGTGAAGTATTCCACTCGATTTTCTCAGGAATCTTTTTTACACAGGATGGGAAAAATAAGATTAAAAAACTCAAAACAAAAAACAGAGAAAATCTTTTAGGCATCTTTTCCATCTTCATTTTTAAATCAGTTTTTTTAACTCTTCAACAAAATAATCTATTTGCTCTTTTGTCCTTTTCTCGGTAACAGATATCAAAAGGCAGTTTTCCAAACCCAACTTAGATTTTTTTAGATCGATTCCAGCTAAGATTTTTCTTTTAAGAAGCTCTTTTATGATTTTTTCGGGTGGAAAAGGAGTTTGGACAACGAATTCTTTGAAAAAAGGGGAGTTAAATTTCATCTTGAATCCATCTAATTCTTCTATCCTTAAAGCTGTATAGTGGCTTTTTTGTAAACATAACTCTGCTACTTTTCTCAGCCCTGATTTTCCCAGAAGTGAAAGGTAAACACAGGAGGCAAGTGCGCACAGAGCTTGATTGGTGCAGATATTCGAGGTCGCCCTCTCCCTTCTTATGTGTTGCTCCCTTGTTTGTAAAGTCATAACGAATCCCCTTTTTCCCTCTTGGTCTTGGGTCGCTCCGATTATTCTACCCGGCATTCTTCGGATAAGACCTTTTTTAGCAGTAAAAAAGCCTAAAAAAGGTCCGCCGAAGCTTTGCCTGTTTCCTAAGCTTTGACCCTCCCCAACTGCTATATCAGCTTTATATTCACCTGGTGGCTTCAAGATTCCGAGTGAGATGGGATCGCACACCATAATCAAAAGCGCACCAGAAGAGTGGACTGAAGGTTCAACCTCTTCGACATTTTCTAAAAGCCCAAAAAAATTAGGATTCTGGACTACAACGCATGCTGTTTTTTCTGAGACAGTCTTTTTTAAATCATCTAAGTCAACTATACCACCTTTGTTTTTCCTCAAATTGATTTTTAGATCAAGCCTTTGAGTATATGTTTTTAGAACATCAATATAAAAAGGATTTACAGAGTCGAAAATTATGACCTCTTCTCTTTTAGTTTGTGAGTGAGCAAGAAGTGCAGCTTCAGCTGTTGCTGAAGCGCAATCATACATCGATGCATTGGAAACCTCCATCTCTGTGAGCTCACAGATAAGGGATTGATACTCATAGATGGGTTGAAGTGTGCCCTGACTAACCTCTGCCTGATAAGGTGTATAGGCAGTATAGAATTCAGCACGAGAGATAATATGCTCCACAACACTTGGAATAAAATGGTCGTAAGCTCCACCTCCTAAAAAACTTATTAGCTTTTCTGTGGATTTGTTTTCTTCGGATAATTCTTTAAGATGAGTTTTTAGTTCAAGCTCTGATTTTGGAGGCGGTAGACTCAATTCCCTTTTTAATCTTAAAGACTCGGGGATTGATTCTAAAAGCTTTTCAAAACTTTCCACCCCTATTTTTTCAAGCATCTTCTTTTTATCTTCAAAAGTATGGGGAACGTAATCCATTTTCTCTCGATTAAATTAATTATTTTGCTTCAAGAAGTTTTTTGTACTCCTCTTCTGATAAAAGAGAGTCAAGCTCAGAAGGGTTTTCAGGTTTAACTTTTATGAACCATCCCTCTCCATAAGGATCTTTATTTATAAGGTTAGGCTCAATTTCAAGTCTTTTGTTCATCTCAACTACCTCACCACTCAAAGGGGCGAAAAGGTCTGAGACAGCCTTAACCGCCTCTATGACTCCAAAGGGCTTCATCTGCTCAAGTTTGGTTCCAATCTCTGGAAGCTCCACAAAGACAATATCTCCTAATTCACCCTGAGCATAATCTGTTATGCCAATTTTTGCAAACTCCCCTTCGAGTTTAACCCATTCATGCTCTCTGGTATATTTCAGATCCTTTCTTATCTCCATGGTCTTTCCTTTCTATTTTCTCTTTAAATAAATTCTCAACAAAGGAGGTGTCATATTTTCCGCTTATAAACTTTTGATTTGAAAAAATCTTTTTGTGAAAAGGTATGGTGGTCTTGACCCCTTCTATGATGAATTCATCTAATGCCCGCCTAATTTTTAAAATCGCCTCCTCCCTTGTTCTCCCCAAGGCGATAAGCTTGGCGATCAAAGAGTCATAAAAAGGGGGAATCCGATATTTTGCGTAGGCATGGGTATCCACCCTTATCCCATGACCACCAGGAAGATGGAAACTTTTGATCTCCCCGGGGTCTGGTAAAAAATCTCTGTCAGGATCTTCTGCATTGATTCTGCACTCAATAGCATGACCTTTGATCTTGATGCTATCCTGGGTGTATCCGAGCCTCTCCTTAAAGGCAATTTTGATCTGCTCTTTTATCAGGTCTATGTCAACAACCTCCTCGGTCACCGGATGTTCCACCTGAATTCGAGCATTTATCTCCATGAAATAAAAACTTTTCTCTGAGTCTAATAAGAACTCAACAGTTCCAGCGCTCTCATACCCGATCCATTTTCCACCACGCACTGCAGACTCACCAATCTTTTTCCTGAGATCAGAATCGATCCCTGGGGATGGTGATTCCTCCACAAGCTTCTGATACCTTCTCTGGATTGAGCAGTCCCTCTCACCTAAATAGATTAGATTTCCAAAAGAGTCACCTAAAATTTGAACCTCAATATGTCTTGGAGAAGTGAGCAACTTTTCAATGTAGACCTCAGGTTTTCCGAAGGCTGCTTTTGCCTCGAGTTGAGCCATCTCGAATCCCTTTTTCAGTTCCTCCTTATTATGCGCCAGTCTCATCCCCTTTCCTCCACCACCAAAGGTGGCTTTGATTATAACAGGATAACCAATTTCCTCAGAGATCTGGTAGGCTTCAGAAAGTTCTTTCACTATCCCATCACTGCCCGGGATAGTGGGCACAGAAGCTTCCTTCATCTTCTTTTTAGCTAAAGCTTTATCACCAGCCATTCTGATTATCTCAGAAGGAGGACCAATGAACTTCAGGTTACAGGATTCGCAGATCTCAGCGAAATCAGCATTCTCTGCCAAAAAGCCATACCCAGGATGAACCGCATCCGCATTTGTTACCTCCGCTGCGCTGATTATCCTTTTTGGATCCAAGTAGGAGTTTTGAGCCTTAGAAGGACCTATACATACGTCCTCATCTGCGAATCTAACATGGAGGGAACTTCTATCAGCCTCAGAATAAACAGCAACAGTGTTTATTCCAAGCTCCTTGCATGCCCTGATGACACGCAGGGCAATCTCACCCCGATTAGCTATCAGTACCTTTTTAAACAAAAGCTCCTTTCAAAGCCTCCTTGAAGTTTTAGATCTTTTTCTTTTGTTTTGTCAGGTCGAACTCTTTCCAGCCTCTATCAGAGGCTCCGGTGATTCCTTCCAGTCTCAAGTCAAAATCGTCCGGATTGGTAGCCTGTGACATAGCCTCCTCATAGGAGATGAGCCCTCTTTTGTAAAGATCCATAATCGATTGATCAAAAGACTGCATTCCGTATTGAATTGCGCCTGACTCGATCAGCTCCGAAATTAAGGGAGTTTTCAGCGTATCCATAATATATTCCTTCACAGATGCAGTGTTAACTAAGACTTCCACAGCTGGAACTCTTCCTGGACCATCGGATCTGGGCAGAAGCCTCTGACACACTATTGCTTTCAAAGTTGCTACTAAAAGCATCCGGATCTGCTGATGTTGATGAGGCGGATAAAAAGAGATTATTCTGCTTATTGTCTCAACAGCATTCAAGGTATGCAAAGTGGTTAAAACCAAATGCCCGGTATCTGCTGCGGTCAAAGCAATTGACATTGTTTCTATATCTCTTATCTCTCCAATCAATATCACATCTGGGTCCTGACGGAAAGCTTGTCTTAAAGCGGTGACAAAGGATTCTGTATCACCACCTATTTCACGTTGAGAGATTACACTTTTTTTGTTCCGAAACATAAACTCAATAGGATCCTCAATGGTCAAGATGTTTTCCCTTCTATTCATATTTATCTCCTCTATTATCGTGGCTAAGGTGGTGGATTTACCTGAGCCGGTTGTGCCGGTAAGGATGATAAGCCCTCTTTTGTTATTAGCCAGGCTTTTTACCACTGGCGGGAGATTAAGTTCCTCAAAAGAGGGAATTTCTAATCGGACCGACCTCATCGCAATCCCCACAGTTCCTCTCTGCCGATAGAAATTCACTCTAAAACGACCCATTCCAGAAACACTTAATGCCAGATCAAGCTCATTTTTTACTAAAAAATTTTGTTTCTGCTGTTGACTTAAAATCTGATCAGTTATCTTCTCAATATCATCAACACTTAAAGCTTTAGAGTTGATTTCCTGAAGAAGACCATCTACCCTCAATGTAGGAGGTAAACCAACCCTTAGATGTAGGTCAGAAGCTTTTTTTTCGATCATTTCGGTCAACATCTCTTTAAGATTCATTTTTATCCCCTTTCTTTTTGGTAACTTTTACCATTTTTATTAATCGACCTTATTTTGAGATTGGTTTACTCTCATTTACCAAAACAAGGGGATAAAAAATCATGCTGGTTCTATTAAGATTAAAGCCTGTCCGTATTCCACTGGTTTTCCATTCTCAACTAAAATCTTTGTAACCCTTCCAGCTACCTCTGATTCTATCTCATTCATCAGCTTCATAGCCTCAATAATGCAAACAACCTGACCCACTGTGATCATCTGATTCAAATCCACGTAAGGCTTTGCATCCGGTGCTGGTGCCCTGTAAAAAGTTCCCACCATTGGAGATTTGATTGGGATTAAGTGGTCTTTATCTTTTGGTTCTGTGATTTTTTTCTCTAATTCTTTCTCTTGATGCATACGCATTTTCTCTTCAACAGGTATTTGGATAACATCTTTGGATTCAAGGTTTGCTGGATTGTTTTGACGTGGCAGGCGCTTAGTTATCCTCACCTTTCTTCCCCAGCTCGACACCTCCAACTCCTCGATATCGCTTTCCTCGACCAGTTTTATTAGTTTTCTTATTTTTGATTCTCGCATCCTATCACCCCTTTTGAGCTTTTAGGTTAAATCTCTATAAGATTTTTTGGAGAGTGAGTTAAAACCTCGCACCCGGATCTGGTAATCAGAATATCATCCTCAATTCTAACACCACCCCAATTGGGAATGTATATTCCTGGCTCAATGGTTATCGCCATTCCTTGCTTTAAGAGCTCTCGGCTTTTTGCATTGACCTGAGGGTAATCGTGCACTAAAAGGCCAATCCCATGACCCAGTCCATGCCCAAAATATTTGCCAAAACCTGCTTTTTTAATCACATCACGAGCCATTTTGTCGAGCTCAAAACATTTAAGTTTTGGCTTTGCGAACTTGATTGCCTTTTGTTGAGAGGAAAGGACTGTTTTGTAAATCTTTTTGAATTTCTTAGAAGCTTTCCCCACCATGACTGTTCTTGTCATATCAGACACATATCCATCGACAATTGCTCCAAAATCCAGAGTAACTGGCTCGTTTTGTTTTATCTTCTTTTTCGAGGCTTTGCCATGAGGTAAAGCTGACCTTTTACCTGATGCAACAATGGTATCGAAGGCAACACCATCTGCTCCTTGTTTTCTTATCATGTATTCTATCTCAGCTGCTAAATCGATCTCGGTTATCCCTGGTTGAATAAACCCTAATATTTGAGAAAACACCTGGTCTGTTATAGCTGTTGCTTTTTTTATTTTTTCTATTTCCTGAGGTTCTTTTTGTATCAAAATCGACTCAACTAAATCTTCTGTTGGAATCAAGAGAACATCAGGCAGAATAGATTTAACCCGCAGGTAGTTGTTACAGTTTAAGTTTTTCGACTCGAATCCTAACTTAATCTTTTTTCCTTTGAGCTCTTTTAACTTAGGTAAATCATCGAATAGATCCCTTGAACCTAAAAAAATCTTTGATCCTTTCACCTCCTTTTTTGATTGATCCTTGTATCTGAAGTCAGTTAAAAAGACAGAACTTTTGGGTGTTATCACAAGTATTCCATTGGACCCCGAATATCCTGAGAGGTATCTAACGTTGGAAAGGGTGGTGATAACAAAAGCATCTAAGTTTTCTTCTTTTAATTTTTGTTGAACTTTTTTTATTCTATCCTTCATTTTTGTTCCATCAGTTTTACATAGGATAACACTTTGTTTTTTTATGTCAAGTAAAAAATTGCATAGTATACACAGAGTGTCATATCTTTTTGTTTTTAATTGCTGACTATAGCTTTAAAAATTTTTTTAAATGGTCTGGATTTGTAGGCACAGATTCTATCTGTGCTTAAAAATAATGCGAGTGTAAAGCCCCGCCTGAGGCGGGATCTACGACTTCAGCTTTACTTGTCAACCTGAAGGTTGACACTCCGGAAGATTTTCAAATGTTGTCAGGGATTACCTCCTTACAGTGCTACAATGCATACAGAAAATTTTGGCAAAAAAAATCACTTGTCTTTACAATCTCTTGATCTTTGATATCTTTCAATAATGGTCTGAATAATCTTTTTAGTGGACTTCCCCTCTATCTCCTGAATTGTAAAAACCTCTCCCCCGCTCTCCTCTACTATTTCCTTTCCCACGATATTTTCCTTTTCCCAGTCACCACCCTTAATCAGAACATCAGGGACTAAATTTTTTATCAACTGCTCTGGTGTTTCCTGGTCAAAAATGCACACATAGTCAACGCAACCAAGAGCAGACAAAACAAAAGCTCTGTCTTCTTCAGGAACAATCGGACGTCTTTCTCCTTTTATTTTTTTTACAGATTCATCCGAATTCAACCCCACAATCAAAATATCACCTAATTTTTTCGCCTCCTCTAAATATTCTATATGTCCCCGGTGTAGAATATCAAAACACCCATTGGTGAAGATAACCTTTTTCTTTTCCTTTTTCGCCCTCTCCCTTATTTTTAGCAAAGTATCTAAATCGACAATTTTGTTTTTCATTTTTTATTATTGATATGAAAATAAGGTAGCCGCAACCTTTAGGTTGCGTAAACTATCTGAAATCATAATTCAAGGAATCGCAGACTGAAGTCTACGGCTACCGATTTTAATTTTACTTTGTATCTTTTGTTCCTGCGGGAATCAGATTTCCCGCTGGTGCTTTGGGTTCGGGAATTCCAATTCCCGAACCAACTGAAAAATTGATCAATCGCTACAGACCAGATGTAGTTTAAAATTTTTATTCCACAAACCCCCTCACATCCTCTAAAAGCTGTTCTTTTGTCACCTGGGCAGCTCCTAATTCACCAACAGCTATGCCTGCTGCATGGTTGGATAAAAAGGATGCCTCCTTGAAATCTGCTCCAGAAGCTAAAGCTGAGATGAAGGTGGAGATAACGGTATCACCTGCTCCGGTGATATCAAATACTTTTTTGGCTTTTGTGAGAAAATGGGTGAGAGTGTTATCTTTCTCGAACAGGGTCATTCCTTTTTTTCCTCTGGTGATGAGCAACGAATCTGTTTCTAAATTTCTTAGAAGTCTCCATCCCACCTCCTTTAAGGTCTTTTCATCTTTAATCCTTTTCCCTGCTACAAAGCTTGCCTCATGATGGTTCGGGGTGATAACGGTTACTTTTTTATAGTTCATGAAATGG
>JAUWYR010000069.1 GCA_030615745.1 Candidatus Zixiibacteriota bacterium
TTCGCATATCCTTATAAGACCTTTTTAGAAAATGGTGCCACATTGGTTTTTGGCTCGGATATGCCGATAGAGGGTTTGAGCCCTTTAAAAGGAATCTATTCGGCTGTAACCAGAAAAAAAGAAAGTGAGAGAAAAGACTCCTGGTATCCTGAACAGAGAATCTCAGTCAAGGAGGCTGTTTATGCTTACACTTTGTGCGCAGCTTATACTTCAGGTGAGGAGAGAATAAAAGGGTCAATCGAGCTCGGCAAATTAGCTGATTTTGTGATTTTGTCCGAGGATATATTTGAAATTCCTTCTGAAAGAATTTTAACCACAGAGGTTTTAGCAACAGTTTTTGATGGTAGAATCGTTTTTGGAAAGGAAAATCTTTTTTAACTTTTTATAATTTTTGTTGACATTTACGATTCAGATTAACTATTATATATTCAAAGTCCTTAATTTTTTAAGGTTATGAAGAAATCCGAAGGATTCATAAAAAAAATTATTACCCGAGCGATTCACAGAAATAATACTGTTTTCCGTTTTCCGTTTTCTGTTTTCTGTTTGGTCTTTTTGTTCTTAGTTTTTTCCAGCTTACTTTTTGCTGAAACACAAGACAAAGATTCCTCAAGGTATGTAAACCTGGTCAGGATAGATGGTCCGATTGGTCCGATATCAGCAAGGATTATAATGAATGCTATCGAGGCTTCGGTAGAAGATTCTGCTGAGGCTCTGGTAATAGAGTTAAACACCCCTGGTGGGTTAGACGAGCCAATGAGAACTATCATTAAAGAAATACTCAATTCGGATGTCCCGGTGATAGTATATGTTTCGCCATCAGGTTCCAGAGCAGCTTCTGCTGGAGTTTTCATAACCTTATCAGCTCACATAGCAGCCATGGCACCAGGGACAAATATCGGGGCAGCTCATCCAGTGAGCATCGCTGGTCAGATAGATTCTACAATGATAGAAAAGATAACCAACGATGCGGCTGCTTATATTAAAAGTATCGCCACTAAGAGAGGAAGGAATGCAAAGTGGGCAGAAAAAGCAGTCAGAGAGAGCATTTCGGAGACAGAATACGATGCTTTAAAACTTAATATAATAGATTTGGTAGCCGGAAATATAAGGGAACTTTTGGATAAATGCGATGGGAGAAAAGTTTTAACGTCTTCTGGTGAGAGGGTATTGAGAACAAAAGGAATTGAGGTAAAAAGGATAGAGATCGACTGGAGGGACAGAATCTTAGAGGTCATCTCCAATCCTAACATCGCATATGTTCTTTACACTTTAGGTATGTTAGGACTTTTCTTTGAGTTTTCAAATCCTGGGTCGATAATTCCCGGGGTAGTAGGAGCAATCTGTCTGATTTTAGCATTTTTCGCTTTCCAGACCCTGCCCATAAATTATGCTGGACTTCTGCTTATGATTTTAGCTTTGTTGTTCTTTTTGGCAGAGATCAAAGTAACAAGTTATGGTATATTAACTATAGGAGGAGTTATTTCTATGCTTTTAGGCTCACTTATGCTTTTCGAATCTCCTCTCCCTTATCTCAGAGCTTCTTTAGGGATTATTTTAACTGTTGTTGTGGCTACAGCTTTGTTTTTCATCTTTGCAGTTGGAATGGGACTTAAAGCTCAAAGAAAGAAGACAACAACAGGAGAAAAAGGGATGGTTGGACTTAAAGGGATAGCTAAATCAATTTTAGACCCTGAAGGACATGTCTTTGTCCATGGTGAGATTTGGCAAGCAATAGCTGATCAAAAAATCGAGGAAGGGGAGAAAATAAGAGTTGTCGGGGTTGAGGATTTGACTTTAAAAGTCACTAAACTTAATCCAAAAGATGCATAAGCATCAAGAGATTAACCTTTTAAAAATAAGGAGGAGAGGATGGCAGGTGCAACTCTTTTCACTGTAATTATAATTGCAGTAATCATCTTAGCTAATGCCATAAGAATTTTAAGGGAATATGAGAGAGGAATTATCTTCAGATTGGGAAGATTGATCGGTGCAAAAGGACCTGGGTTAGTCCTGCTTATCCCCATTGTTGACCGAATGGTTAAGGTGAGCTTGAGGATTGTGACTATGGATGTCCCGTCCCAGGATGTGATCACCAGAGATAACGTTTCGGTGAAGGTAAATGCGGTGGTATATTTCAGAGTTATGGATGCGTCCAAAGCGGTAGTTGAAGTGGAGGACTTTCTTTATGCTACCTCGATGATCTCTCAGACTACATTGAGATCTATTTTAGGACAGGTTGAGCTGGATGACCTTTTAAGTAAGAGGGAGAAGATAAATAAGGAGCTTCAGAAGATCATCGACCTGCAGACTGAGCCCTGGGGGGTAAAAGTTTCTGTGGTTGAGGTGAAAAATGTTGATCTCCCGGAGGAGATGCGCAGAGCCATTGCAGCTCAGGCTGAGGCGGAAAGGGCAAAGCGGGCTAAGGTTATTCATGCAGAGGGCGAATTCCAGGCATCTGAGAAACTGGCTGCTGCAGCAGAGGTCATAGGCAAAACCCCGGTGGGAATTCAACTCAGGTTCTTGCAGACCTTAACTGAGGTAGCTACCGAGAGAAACTCTACCACCATTTTTCCGGTTCCGATCGACCTGTTCGCACCCTTCATAAAGAAAATGGCTGAAAAGGAAGGTTCGAAATAAATAAACTCATAATAGGGCAGGGAATTCATCCCTGCCCTATCTTTTCCTCTTTCTTTTGATCAACTCAACTGATAGTCACGGACACCTTGTCCGTGACAAATATATAGAGGAGGAGACAGACTTTTCCCTAAGCGAACTATCTTTAAAGATCAATGAGCTAAAAGTGAGTTGATTCCCAACGGATGAAACGGATGAGTCAACGGATCGAGCGGATTAAACTGATTTTTTATTTTGTGTCAAAACCTCAATCTTGACTCAACTATTCAAATAAGTCTAAGCATCCCAAGGGCTTACACCAATTTCGCTTTCATCCCCAATTTAGTTGACTTTTCCATTTTTTTGTATTAGTATTTTATTTTTGAAGACTTTAAACTTCATTCAAAAAAGGAGAAGAATTGTTTAAATCGCCCAATGAGATTTTGGAATTCGCCAAGGAGAAACTAATAAAGAAGGTCAATTTAACGTCTAAAAAACTTTTTTTGGAGAAGAACTCATGGCTAAAACCAAAGAAGACCTCCTGAGAGCAATTGAACAAAACAAGGTTAAATATGTAAGATTGTGGTTTACCGATATCTTAGGACAACTTAAAGGGATGTCTGTAACCACAAGAGAGCTCGAAAAAGTTTTAGAGGAGGGGCAGGGATTCGATGGCTCATCTATTGAAGGGTTTGTCAGGATTGAGGAAAGCGACTTAGTTGCCCATCCGGACTTGAAGACTTTTAGAATTCTGCCCTGGAAAGTAAATGAAGAGAGGGTTGCTTTCATGATGTGCGACATAACAACTCCAGATAAGAAACCTTTTGTTGGTGATTCTCGCTGGATTTTGAAAAAGGTTTTGGCAAAAGCCAAAGAATTTGGGTGGACTTTTTATTGTGGACCTGAGATCGAATATTTCTATTTCCCCTCACCAACTGATCCCATCCCCATTGACCAAGGAGGATATTTCGACTACAGCACAGTTAGCCTGGGGACTAAGATGAGAAAAGCGGCTGCAACTGCTTTGGAGGCAATGGAGATTCCGGTTGAATGCACCCACCATGAGGTCGCCCCTTCCCAGCATGAGATCGATTTAAGATATCAGGAAGCTTTGATTATGGCAGATTTTGTTATGTATTACCGTTTGACAGTAAAGGAGCTGGCTTTGAGAGAAGGATTTTATGCCACATTTATGCCCAAACCACTTATGGGACAAAATGGTTCAGGTATGCATACTCATCAATCAATTTTTAAAAGTGATAGAAATTTATTTTTCGACCCTGAGGAAAAGGTATATCATCTCTCAGATCTGGCTAAATATTACATTGGTGGAATTTTCAAATATATAAGGGAAATATGTCTGGTTTTAAACCAGTGGGTCAACTCATATAAAAGATTGGTGGTTGGATATGAGGCTCCGGCCTATATCTGTTGGGGGACAAAAAACCGCTCGGCTTTAGTTAGAATTCCTGAATACAAGCCGGGCAAAGAAAATGCAACAAGGGTGGAGCTTCGTTCACCTGACCCTGCTTGTAATCCTTATTTAGCTTTTGCTTTGATGTTTTCAGCCGGATTGAAAGGTATAGAGGATAAGCTAAAACCTCCCCCTTCAGTTGAAAAAGATATATTCCATTTGATTAAAAAGGAAAGGGAGAAACTCCAGATCGGCTCTCTTCCCGGCTCCTTAGAGGAAGCGATCTGTGAGTTTGAGAAATCTGAGCTGGCTAAAGAGACTTTAGGTGAACATATCTTCAACTCTTTAGTGGCTAATAAAAAAGTTGAGTGGGATTTATACAGAACCCATGTGAGCAAATATGAGTT
>JAUWYR010000066.1 GCA_030615745.1 Candidatus Zixiibacteriota bacterium
CCGGAGAAGAATTTGAGGTAATTGTTATTGATAATGCCTCCCAAGATGGAAGCGTTGAGATGATAAAAAAGAATTTTCCTCAAGTGAAATTGATCGTCAACAAGAAGAATTTGGGCTTTGCAAAAGCGTGTAATCAAGGCATAAAGATTGCTCAAGGTAGGTATCTGTTTCTTTTAAACCCTGACACTGAGGTTACTAATAATATACAGGAGAAAATCATAAATTTTATGGAATCACATCCTGAGGTTGGAGTGGGGGGTTGCTATCTTTATTTCCAAGATAGAAGAATTCAAACATCTTTTTATAAGTTCACTACTTTGGCAAGTCATTTAGGGAGGGCACTGCTTCTTTATTCTTTTTTACCAAAAAATCACTTAACAGCACCTTTTTTTCCCGATTACTTTAGACGAAGTCAATCAATAGAGCGGGTATGCGGAGGAGCTATGGTAGTGCGCCGAGAAGCTTTTGAGGAGGTTGGTCTTTTTGACGAATCGTTTTTCTTATATTATGAAGATGAGGATCTATGCTACCGGATGAAGCAAGAAGGATGGAAAATCGCTCCAATTCCTAACACCAAGGTCATCCACTATCATAATCGTAGTGGTGGAAAAAATATACGGAAAATCATTTTTTCATCCTATCAAAGTCAGCTTCTATTCTTTAAAAAATTCAATCCTTTTTATAAAGTTTTAATTTTCAGAATCATTCAATTTGTTGGAGTTTCCATCAGGTTTTTTTACTGGTTTTTTAGGTTCTTAACAAATCCAAATGTAAGAGAGTTTTCAGAAAAGTTTTTAGGTTATCTAAAAGTTTTACTCTCAAATTTTCATTATCCAAAATCTTTAATAAAATAATTAATATGCGCATTGCCATAGATGCAAGAAAGGTGGAATTTCCACTTTCAGGAATAGGAAGATATACTAAAAATCTTATTACTCATCTCTCACTTATTGACAAAGAAAATGATTATGTAATTCTGCAAAATAAAAATTATCCTGTAGAAATAATTCAAGCACCTAATTTCAAAACTATTTCAGTTAACTACCCTGCCTTCTCTGTAAGATCTTTGTTTTTACTACAAAAAATTTTGTCTCGAGAAAAAATTGATTTATTGCACTCTCCGTTTATTTTTGCCCCTTTATTAGCAAAATGTAAAATTGTTTTATCTGTGTATGACTTGATACCTTTAAGGTTTTCAAAAAGCTTTAAAAAAGGCAAGGATTTATTTTGGCTCTTTCGCAAATTAATATTTAGATTGATTTTTCTAATGGTCGTAAAAAGATCTGATAGTATAATTACACTTTCTGAGGCTGGTAGCGAAGAATTGAAGAAATTGGATAGATCTCTGAATAAAAAAATAAAAGTAATATATCCCGCCTCAGATGAAATATTTAGAAAACTCTCTAATTATAAAAAGGTAGAAGAAGTTAGAGAAAAATTTAATTTTGTTGGAGAAATGATTTTGTATGTCGGGATGATCCGTCCACACAAAAACTTACTCAGAGTTCTTGAGGCCTTAAAATTATTGATAAATGAGGAAAACAGGCACTGCTTTTTGGTAATAGGAGGTGGTAAAGAAACAGATCTTTTTTTTCTTAAAGGTATGGCTAATAAATTTGGTATATCGAAACATGTTTTTTTTTCTGGGAGCTTGACTGATTCTGAGGTAGTTGCGCTTATGAATGCCGCTGACGTCTTTGTCTTCCCTTCCTTAGAAGAAGGCTTTGGGCTTCCTCCTTTAGAGGCAATGGCTTGCGGAACCCCGGTTATTACTTCTAATCTATCTTCCTTACCTGAAGTTGTTGGGGATGCAGCCTTGTTAGTTAATCCATACGATGTGCAGGAGATTGCTTCTGCTATTAAAAAAGTTCTCACTGATCCCAAATTAAGAGAAAGCCTTATAAAGAAGGGATTTGAAAGGGTTAAAAGATTTTCTTGGGAAAAAACAGCAAAAAAAACCCTGCAAATTTACCAGGAGATAGCGGGAATGAAAAGATAAGGATAATTAAGTTATACTTATATTGATATTTGATTTAAATCAATACTTCCAGGCGAGAAGAAGTAATGGATCAAGTAGATTTATTTAAAAAGATAGATAAAATCATCGGCACACCTTTTTGCTTTTTATTAGGAGTATTGGACAAGCTTTTTTTTAAAAAAGACAATATTTCTCTAAAACCTAAAAGGATATTGGTGATTAAGCTTATCGCAATAGGTGACCTTGTAGTTGCTCTTCCAACATTACGTGCTTTAAAAAAAAGTTTTCCAGAAAGCTATATCGCTATATTAGTCACTCCGAGAGTGAGAGAAGTGGTTGAAGGCTGTCCTTATTTGGATAAAATAATTTATTATGATATTCTGGGCAAGGACAAAGGGATAAAAGGATTATTTAAACTTATTTGGCTACTTCGGAAGCTGAAATTTGATGTTGTTATTGAACTTGAGCAGTATTATCGAATTACCACACTGATTTCATATTTAGCTGGAATTCAAAACCGAATAGGATTTGATTTACCTGGTCAGGGAAGGAGATGGTTGTTTACCATAAGGGTGCCCTATCCAATAAATAAGCATGAGGTTGAAGCTTTTTTAGAGATGGTCAAAATAATTGGTGCAGATACCTCTGAGAAGGAATTAGTCGAGATCTGGGTTTCGGATAAAGATAAAGAATATATAAATAAATTTTTAGATGAAGCTGGGGTACTCAAAAAGGATTTTTTGGTCGGGATCCATCCGGGGACTGGTCCCAGTGCTGTCTCGCGACGATGGCCACCAGAGAAATTTGGAAAATTAGCAGATTGGCTGGTTAAGAAATATAAAGCTAAAGTCCTATTTACTGGTGATTTTTTGGAATTGAAATTAATAAATGAATGTATAAAATCAATGACCGTTAAACCTATTATAGCGGCGGGAAGGACCAATCTAAAGCAGTTTGCAGAAATTACCAAAAGATGCAAATTGTTCATAGTAGCAGATACAGGACCTTTACATATCGCTGTAGCTATGAAATCAAAAGTTATCGGACTTTATGGTCCGAACACTCCATCCAAGTGGGGTCCATATGGATCTGGACATCTCACTATTTATAAAACCTTAGATTGTAGCCCCTGCACCAAACTTTACCTTGGTCAAGTTTCCAGATGTAAAGACCCTATCTGCATGGAGAACATACAAGTTGATGATGTAAAAAAAGCAGTTGAAAAAATTCTCGAAGGCTCGGCTAATGCAACTTGAATTATTCTTATTTTTTATAAAAGGAAGTTTTCAAGGGATGGTTAAAATAGTGGAAAATCAATTTGAGATAAACTTGAAGAATAATTTTAAAATAAATCTCAATCGTCTCTTGAACTTAGTGTGCAAAATAAAAAAATGTTTTGTGGAAGACCATGGGTTATTTTATCACTTTTTTTAGTTCTCTAGGAGTGGTACTGGCGGTAATTCCAGTTATCATCAAAATAGCAAATAAATACAATTTCCTCGATTATCCTACCCATCTAAAAACTCATCCTAAACCTACTCCCCTTTTGGGTGGTGTGGGTATATTTTTGGGATTTTTTTGTTCTTTAATACTTGGCTCTTTTATCTTTAATTTTGGATGGGGGAAAGACTTATATGGTTTGCTTTTGGGCGCTTTTATAGTAGTAATCATAGGGTTAATAGATGATAAAAAGGGTCTTTCTCCAAGTATAAAATTCTTTTGGCAGATTTTGGCAGCACTCTCTTTTATACTTATTAGTGGAAAGACAAATATCCTCACTGGAAGCGGGTGGGATGTTTTGATCCTTTTGTTGTGGATTGTAGGACTTATGAACGCTTTGAATTTTCTGGATAATATGGATGGACTTTGTAGTGGTATTACTTTTATAGGTTCTCTTGCTTTCTTTGTAGTGGCATTGTTTTCCAAGCAAAACTTTTCTATTCTTATCAGCTTAGCTCTTTTGGGAGCTTTGCTCGGATTTTTACGATATAATTTCTATCCCGCTAAAATATTTTTAGGGGATGCTGGAAGTATGTTCTGCGGTTATATTTTAGCTTGCCTTGGAATTTTTTTCGCAGAAGCAAATCCCTCCCCATCCACTCTCCTTGTCCCGGTTCTTATTCTATCCTATCCGATTTTTGATATCTCTTTTGTAACATTGGTACGGATAAGAGAAGGAAGAAGAATATATGTTGGGGCACAGGACCACTCCCCTCGCTGTATTCTCAGGTTAGGCTTGGATTTTGTCAGGACAGTTTTGTTCATTTATTTAATCTCTTTCCTCTTAGGAGGGGTGGGGCTTTTAGCTTTTTTCTTTTTCGATTCTCCCTTCAAGATGCTTCTGGCTGTTTCAGTAGGTTTAACATTAATCATTTTAGGGCTTCACCTGCACCGAAGCTTTGTTAATGTTAAAAAGAAGGTCCTTTTGATTTTTTTTGACCTTCTCGCTATAAATTCCTCATTTATTCTCTTCTATTTGCTAAAGTTCAAATCAGGGATTTTCAGCTCAGATATTTTCATTCCGCTGGAGGAGCTTGTGGTTCCGATAATCTGGATTAATCTTTTCTGGCTCAATTTATTTGCCATATTAGGACTTTACGAATTTTTTTCTGACCGCTTTATAAAAGAGGAATGGATAAGAATTTTGAAATCAGTAATCCTGGGAATATTAATCTTTGTTGTTTTAAACTTCAGTCCTTTTTATCTCTCTTTTAAATCACTTTTTTTGTTTTTAATTTATGGTTTAAGCCTTTTTGGATTTTTAGGTTTGGAAAGGAGTTTTTTGATTTTTTTGTGGAGGAGATTATTTTATAGAAAAAAGGCTTTTAGAAAGGCTTTGGTGGTGGGAACAAAAGAGAATGCTAAAAAGCTTTTTCAAAAGATAAACTCTGATCCTTTTTCAGGATACAAATTGGAGGGATTTATATCAGAATGGGAAAATCCTGTAAGTTCAGATTTAAAAGTCATAGGTAAAATAGACGATCTTGGTGAGGTCTCGAGGGAAAAACAGGTTGAGGAAATATTAATTGCTTTAGAGCCAGATTGGAAAGGATCTTTGGATGAGTTAACAACTAAAGTATCCAATTTGGAGATCGATTTCAGAATAGAATCTAATATTTTGCATTTAGCAAAAGGTGAAAGAACAGAGAACTTGAAGACTCCTTATCTTGTTAGGCTTTGCTTAAGTCAGATGAGAACCTGGGAATGGAGTATAAAAAGGTTTATAGATTTTTTTTCAGCCACGGTTTTTCTTTTAGGCCTTTTGCCTTTATGGTTTTTGATCTGGGCTTTTGTCAAAATTAGCTTGGGTTCTCCTCCCCTGGTTCAAATAGTTTGTGTTGGAATAAAGAATCGATTTTTTAAACTTTATAAATTCAGAGTCTCTCCGGAGGAGAAAAATTTATCTGAAGGTTTTATCTTTTCAGAAAAACCAAAAGGTTTTTTAGGAAAGTTTTTAAGAGGGTCGAAAATAGAGATGGTGCCAAAACTTTTGAATGTTTTAAAAGGTGAGATGAGCCTGATAGGTCCAAAAGTTAATTCTTTTGAAGCTTTTAAAAAAATCTCATCTGAGATTCCTTTATACCAAAAAAGACTTTTGATTAAACCAGGTATCTTTAATCTGGCAGAGATAGAGGCAAATATAAAGGATGGTTTGGAAGGTGCAGAAAAAAGGCTTTATTACGATATTTTTTATGAGGAGAACCTCTCACTTTTTTTGGATCTAAAAATTCTTTTAAAAACTTTGTTTTTACCTATAATAGGAAGAAAAAATGCTTGATGTGAAGTTTATTCGAGAAAATCCTGATTTAGTCAAAGAGGCGGTTAAAAACAAAGGTGAGAAGGTGGATGTTGATGAACTTTTGAGATCGGACAGAAAAAGAAGAGAGCTTATATCTGAAACAGAGGAGTTGAAGCATCAGAAAAATATTGCTTCAGAGAAGATCGCTGAGTTCAAAAAAAATAAGGAAGATGCCCAGCAAGAGATTGTGAAGATGAGGGAAGTTTCAGAAAAGATCTCTATGTTGGAGGGAAACCTAAAAGAATTAGACCAAAAACTTAAGTGTCTCCTGCTTCAAGTTCCAAATATTCCTCATCCTTCTGTTCCTAAAGGATTTGATGAGAGCTTCAATGTGGAGGTAAGAAGTTGGGGAAAACTTCCTGAATTCGATTTCGAGCCTCGTCCGCACTGGGAGATAGGAAAGATTTTGGGAATTTTGGACCTTCCGCGTGCTGCTAAAATTTCCGGGTCTGGATTTTTGATGTTCGTAGGATTGGGAGCAAAACTTGAGCGTGCCTTAATCAATTTTATGTTAGACCTTCACACGAAAAAACATGGGTATAAGGAGCTATTTCCACCATTTTTAGTAAACCGTCCAAGTATGACCGGAACAGGTCAACTACCCAAACTCGAAGATGATATGTATATAGTGGAGAAAGATGATTTTTTCCTGATTCCAACAGCAGAGGTTCCGGTGACCAATATCCATAGAGATGAGATATTAAAAGAGGATGACCTTCCTTTGTATTATGCCTCTTATACAGCGTGTTTCAGAAGGGAAGCCGGAGCTTATGGAAAGGATACTCGAGGAATAATCCGGGTTCACCAATTTAACAAAGTGGAGTTAGTGAAATTTGTAAAACCTGAAGATTCATATCAGGAATTGGAGAGTTTGGTGAACGATGCTGAAGAGGTCCTAAAACTTTTGGGGCTACCTTATCGGGTGAGAAATTTGTGCACAGGAGATCTGAGTTTTGCAGCAGCAAAATGTTACGATATTGAAACCTGGGCTTCTGGATTGGGAAAATATCTTGAGGTTTCCTCCTGCAGTAACTACGAGGATTTTCAAGCAAGAAGAATCGGAATCAAATATAGAACAAAAAAAGAAAATAAGCTCCGATTTTTACATACCTTAAATGG
>JAUWYR010000042.1 GCA_030615745.1 Candidatus Zixiibacteriota bacterium
AAATGCTAAAACCAAGCTGAAAGAGAAGAATTTAGACCTGATAGTTGTGAACAATCCTAAAACACCTGGTGCAGGATTTGAACTCGATACTAATGTTGTCACAATAATTGATAAAAAGGGAAAGGTTCAAAAGCTTCCACTCTTGACTAAGAAGGATTTAGCTGATAAGATACTGGATAAAATCTCTTTTCTTTTAAAAAGGAAACATCCGAAGGACTCATAGAGGAAGATGGAAAAAAGTTCCAAAGGACTCATAGAGTATGAAAAGCTTTTAGAGGCTTTTGCAATAACAAAAAAATATCTGAAACAGCAAATCGATTTAGGGTTTGACCAGATTTATCTTTCAAAAAAATCAGAGTTAGAAAATAACTTTTCCGATTTGGTTGAGCAAAAGTTGAAAAAGCTTTACCAAAGAATAAAGAATTGTAATAAATGCTCGCTTCATAAAACCAGAACAAATTTCGTGTTTGGACAAGGCTCAGGAAAATCAAAAGTTTTGTTTGTCGGCGAGGCTCCTGGGAGGGAGGAGGATTTAAGAGGAGAGCCATTTGTTGGGCATGCTGGAAAGCTTTTGGATAAGATATTGAAAGCGATAGACTTTAAAAGAGAGGAGGTCTATATAGCCAATGTTTTGAAATGCAGACCTCCGGGAAATCGTGACCCACAACCTGTTGAAATAAAAGAATGTGAGCCTCATCTTTTACAGCAGATAGAGATATTAAAACCCAAAATAATCTGTGCTCTGGGTCGGATAGCTGCACAGGCACTTTTGAAGACAAAGGCTCCTTTGAATCAACTGAGAGGAAAATTTCACGATTATCACGGGATAAAATTGATTGTGACCTATCATCCAGCAGCACTTCTTCGTTATCCCCAGTATAAGAAAGGGTGCTGGGAGGATATGAAGATGTTGAAAAGAGAACATGATGAAATAATACAGTAAACAGAAAACCGAAAACAGAAAACGGTAAACAGTTTACTGTTTGCTGTGAACAAATCGAGGGTATCGATATGGCAGAGAGAACCACAACAAAAGATAGGCTTCCACCCCAGGTAGTGGAGGTAGAACAGGCGGTTTTAGGCGCGATGCTTTTAGATAAAGAGGCTATTGGAAAAGCAGTGGAGGTCTTGGATGAAAGCTGCTTTTATAAATCCTCTCATGCTAAGATTTTCTCTGCTATGGTTTCCCTCTATGACAGAAATGAGCCTGTGGATTTAATCACCCTTCCTCAGGAACTAAAGAAAAGATTGGAGTTAGAAGAGGTGGGCGGAATACCATACATAAATGATTTAGCCACCTCTGTTGCCACTTCAGCAAATATCGAGTATCACTCCAGAATAGTTTTAGAAAAAGCAACTTTGAGAAGGTTGATCCAGACCTCAACTGAGATAGTCTCCCGGTGTTTTGATCAGACTGAGGATGTTGATTTGCTTTTAGATTCTGCTGAACAGAGGATTTTCGAGATCTCTGAGAAAAGGATAAAGCATGGCTTTACACCTCTTTCTGATATACTTCCTCAGACCTTCGAGTCAATAGACAGAATAAGGGAGGGTCAGATAACTGGTCTTCCCACCGGTTTTGTTGAGTTAGATACTTTGACCGCTGGGTTGCAACCCTCTGATTTGATAGTTGTAGCTGGAAGACCATCGATGGGGAAGACTTCATTTTGCCTCTCCGTGGTTGAACACTCAGCAGTGGAACTCAAGGTGCCTGTTGCTATATTCAGCCTGGAGATGGAAAAGGGGCAATTAGCTAACAGAATGCTTTGCTCAAGAGCAAAATTGAGCTCGCATAAGATGAGGACTGGTAGGCTATCGGACCATGAGTGGACTAACCTCTCAATTGCAGTTGGTCCTTTATCCGAGGCTAAGATATTTGTGGATGACACGCCAGCTATTGGGATTTTGGAGATAAGAGCTAAAGCGAGAAGATTGAAGGCTAAGGAGAATATAGGATTGATTATTGTCGATTACCTTCAGCTAATGGCAGGACCGAGAGGAGCAGAGAGCAGACAACAGGAGATATCTACGATCTCAAGAGCCTTAAAAGGCTTAGCCAAAGATTTAAAGGTTCCAGTCTTAGCCATATCACAGTTATCAAGAGCAGTTGAGACCAGAGGTGGAGAAAGACGCCCCCAGTTGGCTGATCTAAGAGAATCAGGAGCAATTGAGCAGGATGCGGATTTGGTTATGTTTATCTATCGCCCAGAGTTATATGGGATCAAGAGTATGGAATTCAGAAAAGAGAAAATCTCAACCGATGGGATTGCAGAGGTAATTGTGGGAAAACATAGAAATGGACCCACAGGAAGCATTCTTTTAACTTTTCTTAAATCCTATGCTCGATTCGAGAACCCAGATTTCGTTCATAAAGGTGCTCTTCCTTCAGGCGAGGAAGCCCCATTTTAAAAATCCTGAGTGGAGAATTTTTGAAAAAGAAAAATTTCTTTGAAATAATCGGAGAAAAGACCCTGCGTTTCTTTGAGGGAATAGGAGAAGTGGCAATTCTTCTAAAAGATATATTCATCACCCTTCCTAAAGTTTTTCGTAATTTTCATCTCACCACCCAGCAGATGCTTTTCATGGGAGTGAGCTCATTACCTTTGGTTTTAATCACTTCTATTTTTACCGGGGGGGTCTCCGCTGTTCAGGCAGCCTACCAGTTCTCAGACTATGTTCCGATGAGGTATCTGGGAACTGCTGTGGGAAAGGCTGTGGTGATCGAGCTTGGGCCTGTTCTCACCGCTCTGGTGGTTGCCGGGAGAGTGGGAGCTGGTATTGCAGCCGAGCTGGGAACGATGAAGGTTACCGAGCAGATCGATGCTTTGGAGACTTTGGCTTTAAATCCCATAAGGTTTTTGGTAGTCCCCAGATTTTTAAGCGGGATTTTTATGTTGCCGGTGTTAACTATCTTCTCCGACTTCGTCGCTATTTTAGGTGGTTTAGGAGTTTCTGTATTTTTATTAGGTATCTCCTCTTATACCTTTTTAAATGGGTTAAAGCTTTTTTTCCATACAAGGGATCTGATAGGAGGTTTGGTCAAGGCGGTGGTTTTCGGCGGGATAATAGCTACCATGGGATGCTATCATGGTTTCAAAACCCAAGGTGGGGCAGAGGGTGTTGGAAAATCTACCACCCGTGCAGTGGTCTTCTCCTCGGTATTGATTTTGATCTCAGATTATGTGATAGCATCGATATTTTTTGGATAAATCAAAGTATTGAAAGAAATGATTGAGATAGTTGACCTCTATAAAAGCTTCGGCGAAAATCAGGTTCTAAGAGGGGTTAATCTTAAGATAAATAAGGGTGAGACAGTGGTGGTTTTGGGGAGGAGTGGTTGTGGTAAATCTGTGCTTTTGAAGCATATCATCGGACTTTTGAAACCGGACAAAGGTAAAATTTTTGTCGATGGCGAAGATATAACAACTTTCAAAAATAAGAAATTATACAAGCTTCGTCAGAGATTCGGGATGCTTTTTCAAGGATCTGCACTTTTCGATTCGATGACAGTTGAGGAAAACGTCGCTTTAGGCTTGAGAGAACACAGGCTTCTACCTGAAAACAAGATAAAAGAAAAGGTAAAGAAAAAGTTAAAGTTAGTAGGGCTCTCCGAGCTGGAAGATTTAAAGCCAGCAGAGCTTTCAGGTGGGATGAAAAAAAGGGTTGGACTTGCTCGGGCTATCGCTATGGAACCGGAGTTTGTTTTATATGATGAACCCACAACGGGTCTTGACCCTATTATGGCTGATGCGATAAACCAGCTTCTAATTGAACTGAGAAATAAGTTATCTATCACCTCAATTGCAGTTACTCATGATATTACCTCAGCCTATAAAATAGCTGACAGGATCGCTCTTCTTTATCAGGGAAAAATAGTCTTTGAAGGAACACCAGAGATAACTAAATCATCAGAAGATCCAGTGGTGATGCAGTTTGTCACCGGCTCAGCAGAAGGACCAATACAAGCTAAAGAGTAAGCCGTGAGCTCCGATAAAGAGAAAAGAGTATATGTTTGTCAAAGCTGTGGTTCTTTTTCACCCAGATGGGTTGGAAAATGCCCTAATTGCGGAGCGTGGAACTCAATGAGCGAAGAAAGAGTCTCAAAAAAACCTCAAACCGCTCTCAACAGAAAAAGAAAAGGAGCTGAGAGCGCTGTTTTGCTTTCTCAGATTAACTTGGGTGAAGAGCAGAGGATAAAAACCGGATTTTCTGAGCTCGATCGCACATTAGGAGGCGGGATAGTAAAAGGGTCGGTGGCATTGGTAGGAGGAGATCCAGGCATAGGAAAATCAACCTTACTTTTGCAGGCTTCAGATAAAATAGGGGAAAATTATGGCGAGGTTTTATATGTAACTGGCGAGGAGTCAAAATCGCAGATAAAACTTAGGGCGGAGAGATTGAGAATAAATTCATCCAATTTGAAGATTCTGACTGAGACCTGTATGGAGGCAATATTAGATGTGCTTGTAAGGGAAAATCCTGTGGTAGCGATAATTGATTCGATTCAGACCACCTATAGTTTGGATCTTGAAAGCCCTGCTGGCACAATATCTCAGATAAGGGAATGTGCTTCTAAACTTATCGATTTTGCTAAAAGCTCAAATGTCTCTTTATTTTTAGTAGGTCATGTTACCAAGGAAGGAGCAATCGCAGGTCCAAAAGTTTTGGAGCATATGGTTGACACAGTCCTTTATTTCGAAGGGGAGAAAAATTATTCTTACCGTATATTGAGGACTGTAAAAAATCGTTTTGGAAAATCTGGTGAGATCGGTGTATTTCAGATGGAAAGATTTGGACTTTTGGAGGTTTCAAACCCCTCTGAGATATTTTTGTCCGAGAAAGAAAAGCCTTTTTCCGGATCAGTTGTGGTCTCAACGATCGAGGGGACAAGACCAATTCTTTTAGAAATTCAAGCCTTAGTCTCTCCTACCAGTTACGGTGTTCCTCAGAGGGTTTGCACAGGAATTGATCCAAAAAGATTATCTTTGCTTTTAGCTATCTTAGAGAAGAAGGAAGATATACATTTGGGAGTTTTTGACGTATTTGTTAATGTAGTGGGGGGAATAAAAGTTGATGAGCCAGGAGTCGATCTCGGAGTCTGTTTATCTTTAATCTCGAGTTTTAAAGATCTGGCTGTTTTCAAATCATCGGTTGTGATAGGCGAGGTTGGGTTGGGTGGTGAGGTTAGAGGTGTGAGTCAGATTGAGGAAAGGATTTTTGAGGCTGAAAAATTAGGGCTTAAAAGATGCCTGATCCCTTATAATAATTACAAAGCTTTTGCTCACAAATTTGAAATTGAGATTTTGGAGGTGAAAAGTTTAAATCAAGCAATTGAGTTGACTCTAACTTAAACTAAAAAGGAGGAGAGATGAAACTCAAAGTTAAAAAATCTTTGGTTCGGGGGGAGTATCACTTAAACTTCCAAACCGTTGGCTTTAACGACGAGGAGACGGAGAAAATAAATAAATTCGGTTCTCCTAAAATAGATTTCAGCTCCGATGGTTTGGGTGAGCATGGTATAGAGAAGCTCGATATCTACTTAAAAGCTGATAGCCAACAAGAAGCTAATGAGCTGATAGAAAGAATCCAGAACAAGATAAAGGAGAAATTGGGTGAGCTTTTATCGAAGATAGATAATTTCAGCGGTGAGGAAGTAATCGAGATTTAGCTTTTTTTGTTATGCCCAAAAAGCTTTTAAAGGCTCAAACACTTTTAATTCCACTGCCAGCTGTTCTAATCAGCTGTCAGTGGGGGGTTGAGAAGCCAAATATAATAACCGCCTCCTGGGTGGGAATATGTTGTTCTGAACCTCCGATGCTTTCTGTTGCTATAAGAAAGGGTCGGTTTTCCCATTCGATTATCTCAAAATCTATGGAGTTTGTGGTAAACTTAACTTCAGAAAAACATCTCAAGGTTGTGGACTTCTGTGGAACGATCTCTGGTAAGAAAGTGGATAAATTTAAAAAGATGGGGCTGACACCAAAAAAAGGTGAAAAAGTCAATGCCCCATTGATAGAGGAGTGCCCATTTAATTTGGAATGCGTCGTTAGAAAAATTTTAAAGTTAGGTTCTCATGACCTTTTTATCTCAGAGATTGTAGCTGTTCACGCTGACCCAGCTTATCTGGACCAACAGAACAAACCCGATTTAAAAAAGTTCAAGCCTCTTATCTATTGCACAAAAGCTCAAGAGTACTGGGGTGGTTTATCTGTGATGTTAGGCAAATATGGGAAAATAAAATAAGGATTTTTTTGAAATTGAGGGAAATCTTACAGACTAAAAAGTATTCTAAAAAACAATAGATTGAATCATTTTAATTTTAAGATACTCAGAAAAGATAAAAATACTCAAGCAAGAGCAGGTCAAATTCTCTCCCCCCATGGTGAGGTGAATACTCCTGCTTTTATGCCCGTAGGGACCCAGGCAGCTGTTAAGACCCTATCCTCTGAAGATTTAAAAGAGGTGGGCGCTGAGATGATTTTGGGGAATGCATATCATCTTTATCTAAGGCCCGGAGATAAGTTAATTTATAAAGCTGGAGGATTACATAAGTTCATAAACTGGAAAAGACCGATTTTGTCTGACTCAGGAGGCTATCAGATATTCAGTCTCAATCCATTAGCTAAGGTAAAAGAAGAGGGAGTGAGGTTTCAATCTCATTTAGACGGTTCATACCATTTCTTCACTCCTGAAAAAGTGATAGAGATCCAGCACTTTTTGGGCGCTGATATCATTATGTGTCTGGACGAATGTGTTCCTTATCCATCCACATATGAATTCGCTAAAAGATCAGTCGATTTTACTCAAAGGTGGGCAATAAAGTGCACAGAAGAGCACCAAAAAAATGATTTTGGGGAAAAATTCGGATATCCCCAAGCTCTATTCGCCATTGTTCAGGGTAGCACTTATCCAGATCTAAGGGAGAGGGCAGCGAAATCTTTAGTAAAGCTTGACTTTTCAGGATATGCTATCGGTGGGCTATCAGTAGGGGAACCAAAGAACACAACTTTTGAGCTTACAGAACTTGTTAATCAGATTCTTCCAGAGGACAAGCTGAGATACTTGATGGGAGTTGGAACACCTGTGGATATAATTGAGGCTGTTGGGAGAGGGGTGGATATGTTCGATTGTGTTTTGCCAACCAGAAACGCAAGGAACGGCTGTGTATTTACTCGCTTCGGAAAGCTACCTTTAAGAAACTCTGAATTCATATCTGATTTCTCCCCTATCGACCCAAAATGCGGATGTGCAACCTGTAAAAATTATACCAGGGCTTATCTCAGGCATCTTATAAATTCACAGGAGATAACCGGATTAAGGCTTGCCTCAATCCATAGCCTCCATTTTTACCAATCTCTTATGGAAGATATCAGAAAAGCTATTATGGAGGGGGTTTTTGAGAAGTGGAAAAAAAAGTTTTTAAAAGAATATGGGATTTTTGAGGAGGAAACTTCTGAGGAAAAAAGAATTGAGAACCATTTTCACAAATAAAATCGATTTGATTTAGGTAGAAATAAAAAAGGAGAGAAAAATGTTTGAAATTGCTAATGCAATGGGAACACAAGGTGGCCAGGAGGGTGGAAGTCTTTTAGTTTGGCTACCTTGGATTTTGATATTTTTGGTATTTTATCTTCTCTTGATCCGTCCTCAGCACAAACGTCAAAAGGAGCATCAAAAGATGCTTTCAATTTTGAAAAAAGGAGATAGGGTTGTAACGAATTCAGGGATGTACGGAACCATTGTGGGTATAAATGATAAGGAAAACATCGTGGTTTTAAAAGTGGCGGAGAATGTAAAGATTGAGTTTTTGAAAACCTCAATAGCAGGAAAGGCGTGAAAAGAGGAGTAGATTATTTTATGGTGTTAAAAATAAGAACATATGGTGACCCGGTATTGAGGGAGAAGTGCAAAAAGGTTGAAAAAATCGATGATAGTATAAAAAAGCTGGCCTCGGATATGCTTGAGACTTTGAAAAGTGTGGGAGGGGTTGGATTGACAGCTAATCAGGTGGGTGAACCTAAAAGGGTATTTGCGGTGGATAGGTCCCGCTTTTTATTGGATGAACCCCCTCTGGTTGTGATAAATCCTGAGATAGTTGAAAAAAAAGGAAAACAAATTGCTGAGGAAGGATGTTTATCCATACCAGGTATATGGGCAGATGTCACCCGTCCTCTCAAACTTAAAATAAAAGGAATTGACCTTGATGAAAAAGAGATAGAGATAGAAGGTGAGGGGATTTTGTCGAGGGTTCTCTCTCATGAGATTGACCATTTGAATGGGCTTTTTTTCGTGGATAGGTTGAGCTCAATTGAAAAAAGACTCCTTTCGAAAAAGCTTAAACAGATAACTCAGAAAAAAGATATAACATATTAATCGCTTAAAATTTTAAAAATACAAATAATTTTTTTCTGATTTTATTTATATTTTATTTAAAGACTGTTTTTTTAAGTTTTCAAAATCAAATTTGGATGTTGACCGCTTCATTTTAAGTTAATATCTTATTAAAACCCGAAGGAACTTCGATATGAGAATTGTCTTCATGGGAACACCTGAGTTTGCCTTACCATCTCTGGAAGCATTGGTAAGATCGGAACATGAAGTTGTTGGAGTGGTTACCCAGCCTGACCGACCTAAAGGAAGAAGAAGAAAACTGTCACCCACACCGGTGAAGGAATATTGCCTTAAAAATAATCTTTTGGTTTTAACACCCGAGAATTTAAAATCGGATGATTTTGTAATCCAGCTAAAAGATCTAAAGCCTGATTTAGCTTTGGTCGTAGCATTTCGCATCCTTCCTGAGAAGGTTTTTTCAATTCCTCCTAAAGGGACCATAAACCTTCATCCCTCTCTTTTACCCAAATACAGAGGTGCAGCCCCTATCAACTGGGCTATAATCAATGGAGAGACCAAAACAGGGATAACAACTTTTTTCATTCGTAAAAGAGTCGATACCGGAAATATAATTTTGCAAAGGGAAGTAGATATTGCGCCTGATGAGAGTTTTGGTGAGCTTTCAAAAAGATTAGCTTTGATTGGTGCGGATCTTTTAATCGAGACAGTTGAATTGATTGAAAAAGGTGAGGTAAAGACTTTCACTCAGGATGAAACTCAGGCAACTTCAGCGCCAAAGTTGACCCCTGATATCGGAAAAATAGAATGGTCAAGAAAAGCAGAAGAGATAAAAAATCTGATAAGGGGACTTTCCCCTCTCCCAGGAGCATACACTTTCTTCGAGGGGAAGCGTTTGAAAATCTTTCGGGCAGAAGTTATCGAAGATCAAGAGATTGACAGAAAAGACGTTACACAAGGCTTTGGCGAGGTGACATCCGCTGATAAAAATCAAGGAATTGTGGTCAAAACAAAAAGGAAAGAATTAAAATTGCTTTTGCTCCAACCCGAAGGCAAAAAAAAAGTTACAGCGGATGAGTTTTTAAGGGGTTACAGAATCAAGGTCGGTGACAAGCTCGGTTAATTAAAATGGAGAAAACTGAAAGTAATAAGTCGATTTTTATTTTCCTTTCAATTTTAAGTTTGGTTGTTCTTCTTTGCTTTTCTTTTCTTTTCTGGTATCTTATCGAGCCGAGGATAGTATCTTTTTCTAAATACGTTGCTTTTGGGGTGAAAATCGGGTTAGGTATTTTCATTTTAGGTGTTAGCGGTGGTCTTTTTTTAATTGTTCTCTCCGCTTTAACAGAAAAAGATTTTCTCATCCCTTATGGAAAAAAGCAGATCACCTTAAAAGTCCTTTTCCCTATCAATTTACTTTTAGCAAAATTTTTTGGATGGCCCAAGGGAAAAGTCATAGAATCTTTTGTGGAGGTTAACAACTCACTTTTTAAGGCTGCAAAAAAAAGGATAAAAAATGACAGGGTCTTAATTCTTCTGCCCCAATGTTTGCAAAAATTCGATTGTCCTCATAAGGTAACAGCTAATATCGATAACTGTAAAAGATGCGGTGAATGCTTAATTTGTGACATAATCGAGCTAAAAGAAAGGTATAATCTATCATTAGCAATTGCTACTGGAGGAACTCTGGCTCGTAAGGTAGTTGTGGAAAACAGACCAACAGTCATTGTGGCTGTCGCATGTGAAAGGGATCTTACCTCTGGTATCCAGGATGTCTTCCCCATACCTGTTTATGGTATTTTAAACCAAAGGCCTTTTGGTCCCTGTGTTAACACAAAAGTTAATATGAAGAAATTGGAGAGCGTTATAAAATTTATTTTGAATGGAGTTGGATAATATGAAGAGGGACATAATAATAAATGTTTCACCATTTGAGACTCGCTTAGCTATTTTGGAGGATGATAAGCTTGTGGAGCTCTGGGTGGAAAGACCGGAGAAAGAAAGGATGATTGGGGATATTCATAAGGGTGTGGTTAAGGCTGTTTTCCCTGGAATGCAGGCTGCTTTTATCGATATTGAAACAGAAAAAAATGCATTTCTTCACCTGTCCGATATCACCCAGCCACCAAAGCTTGAGGGTTTAGAGGGATATCCTCAGAGAAAAAGAAGAAATAAACTTCATTTTAAGATCGAGGAGGTTTTAAAAAAGGGGCAAGAAATTATAGTTCAGGTGATAAAGGAGCCTATGGGTTCAAAAGGTGCCAGGGCGACCACATCTTTATCTCTGGCAGGAAGATATGTGGTTTTAACTCCAGGAGAAAATCACATTGCAGTATCGAGGAAGATAACTGAGCTGGAGGAGAAAAAAAGGCTTAAAAGGATTGTCTCTGAGATGAAGCCCGAAGGTTTTGGCCTGATCGTAAGGACTGTTGCTTCTGGAAAGGATAAAAGGGATTTTAAATCGGACATCAGGGCTTTGACCAGATTATGGCAAAGGATTAAAAAGAAAGCTGAGAAGAAAAAAGCTCCAGCACTTCTGCATCAGGATATCGGGATGGTCTTTTCGGTGATGAGGGACCTTTTATCTCCTCAGGTAAGGGAGGTGGTGATCGATTCAAAAAAAGAGTATAAAAGGATACTATCATATCTGAGAGCTATTGCCCCGGCTATGCGTTCCAAGGTCAGGTTTTATGATAAGGAGATTCCCATCTTTGATTTTTACAACATAGAAACTCAGATAGGTAAGATGCTTGATCGCAAGGTTTGGGTAAAAAAAGGAGCTTATATTGTTATCGATCAGACCGAGGCTATGGTTACAATCGATGTGAACACCGGAAGATATGTTGGAAAATCAGACCAGTCCTCCACCATACTTAAGGCTAATCTCGACGCAGCCAGAGAGATCGCCAGGCAGATAAGGTTACGTGATATCGGGGGCTTAATCGTAGTTGATTTCATCGACATGAATTCAAAGGAGGATAGAAAAAAAGTCTACGATGAATTCAGGGCAGTTTTAAAAGCTGACCGTTCAAAATCGAGCATTCTTCCCATCTCCGATTTCGGCTTAATCGAGATGACCAGAGAGAGGGTGAGGCCATCTCTGATCTATACCTTTTCTGACCTCTGTCCCACCTGCGGTGGATCTGGAAGGGTCCTGTCCCTCAAGACCCTGGCAGTAAAAATAGAAAGATGGTTTAAAAGGGTAAAAGTGCTCTCTGTTCAAAAAGAGTATAAACTATTTGTCTCCCCTGATTTAGCAAAGATTCTAACTGAGGGGAGAAAAAGCAGGATAAAAAATCTTGAAAAAGAGTTAAAGCTGAAAATCGGGGTAGAGGAAAACGACGAAATTCCTTCAGATAGCTTCAAGGTTTTCACCGATGATGATTTGGAGGTAACTGATAAGTTCAAGGTGTAAATAAAAGTTTTTTAGCTTCGAAAACAAAATCTTAAGTTTTTTTAAAGAAACCAATAGCTTCTATCCTGCGTATTCAAACTAAATTGACTTGACTTGTATCTAAATAGTGATATATTGTTATCCGTATCAAAAAAAGGAGAAGTTATATGTATGCTGTAATTGAGACAGGTGGATTCCAATTCACTGTTAAAGAGGGTGAAAAACTAAAAATACCAAAAATCTCAGCAAAACCAAAAGAAAAAATTTCTTTTGATAAAATACTTTTGATATCAAAAGATAATGACCCTATTATTGGAACTCCATTTATAAAGGGAGCTAAAATCGAGGCAGAGGTCTTAAACCACGGAAAAGATAAAAAGATAGTGGTTTTTAAGTTTAAAAGAAGGGTGAAATACAGAAGGAAAAAAGGGCACCGTCAAGATTTCACAGAGGTTCAGATCAAAAAGATCAACCTTCCTTAAAATGAGAAACACGCTTTTAAATAAAATGAAAAAGAATATAATTTTTTTCCTTTTATTTTTTCTTTTCATAAGCTTATCACCCTCATATTCACAAAAACCCTTGATCTCTGAAATCGACGTCGAAGGAAATATCACTGTGGATAGGTCTTTAATCATCAATATGTCCGGCTTAACCAGGGGAATGAAAATAGATACCTACCTTTTACAGGATGTTATCAAAAGAATACATAATATGGGATATTTCTCAGATGTGCAGATAAAGGGGGAGGAAACCATAGATGGAAAAAAGCTTATCATAGCTGTCAGAGAATATCCGAAGCTTGAAGAGATTCAGATAAAGGGTAACAAAAAAATTAAATCTGAGGATATCAAGGAGAAGTTGAGAGTATATGAAGGTCAAATGATAAGTCCCTCACAGATAAAAGAGGAGGTTAAAAATATCAAATCACTTTACGAGGAGAAGGGGTATCTTTTAGCTATCATAGAATCTGAGGTTTTGGGCACAGAAAAAAAAGGTGAGGTTATTTTAAAATTCAATATCGATGAGGGCAAAAAAGTAAAGATTAAAAAGATAGAAATTGAGGGGAATAAGGTATTTAGTGATGGCAAGATCAGGAAACAGATGAAAAACAAACAGGATAGTTTCTTCAGAAGCGGGAGTTTCAACTCAGAGGAGTATGAGAAGGACAAAGAAAGGGTAGTGCAATTTTACAAAAAAAAAGGATATTTGGATGCTGAGATTATCTCTGATTCCATCTGGTATAGTCCTTCCAAAAAAAAGATGTATATAAAACTTCAAATCTATGAAGGGGATAAATATCATTTTGGAGAGGTAAGCTTTTCAGAGAATGTGCTTTTCTCTTTTGATGAATTAAAAGACCAGCTCGAATTTGAAATCGGTGAGGTCTACAATCAGGAGAAGTTCGATAAAAGCTTAGCTGATCTTCATTCGATTTATATGGAAGAGGGATACATTTATGTTAGGGTCCTGGATAATATTAGCACAAAAGGGAGCAGAGTTGATATAAGATACCAGATAACTGAGGGAGCTCCTGCCAGGGTTCATAAAATCGATATCGAGGGTAATACCAAAACCAAAGAGAAGGTGATTAGAAGGGAGCTTTTTATAAAGCCTGGGCAGATTTTCAGACGTTCGCTTTTAATGCGAAGCTTAAGGGATGTTACCTATCTTAACTATTTTTCCAATGTTATTCCGGATTATAAAGTTTTAGAAAATGGTGATATAGATTTGATAATAAAAGTTGAGGAGAAGTCAACTGGTCAGGTCTCCTTCGGAGCAGGATATAGTGAGAGGGATAAGCTTATTGGCACAATTGGGCTTGGAACCCCTAACCTTTTTGGAAATGGGCAACAGCTTCAATTAAACTGGGACTTTGGAAAAAGGAAAAACTCTATACAGTTAAGCTTCACCGAGCCATGGTTTAGGGATACACCCACATCGGTTGGCTTTGATATTTATAATCTTAATCGTAGATGGTATACTGATTTCACAGAAGGGAGACGTGGTCTTTCCTTCAGATTGGGAAGGAGGCTTACCTGGCCAGATAATTACTTCACCATTTTCTGCCGCTACCGGATTGAAGATGTCAAATACTATGATTTTCAGACATACGATGGGAATGTAGTTAGAGAATGGAGACATCTTGCTGAGATCAAGTGGCCACAAAGAACCTCGAGTTTCGATTTCACAATTCAGAGAGATTCCCGTGATTTACCTCAATTCGCAACCTCAGGGTCAAAAGTTTTCTGGAGGGCTGAGTTTGCTGGTGGAATATTAGGCGGGGACTGGTCATATCATAAACATATTTTCGAGGCTTCAAAATTTATCAAGACTCTCTGGAAATTTGTCTTGGCTATAAAGGGAAGAGTGGGTATAATAGATGCTTATAGCCTTGATACGAAAATACCTTATAACCACACATTTCCTGCACTTTTGCCCGGAGGTCATACTCTCGAATATCCTTTTAAGGAGGTGATAGTTCCTTACTCAGAGAGGTTTTCGCCCGGAGGAGTAGACCCGGATGGAGTGATAAGAGGATATCCTGATGGAGCAATAGGACCTATTGGTCCACTCGGTTACAGAATTAGGGGGAGAAGTGTTCTGGTCTATAATATAGAATACCAATTCCCTATTGTGGAACAGCAGATCTATGCACTTCTTTTAGCTGATTTCGGAAATGCCTGGCTCACTGGACGACAGATTCAGCCTTTTGCTTTTAAAAATCTCTACAAGTCACTGGGTTTTGGAGTGAGGTTGGTAGTCCCCGGCATGGGAATTATCGGGTTTGATATGGCTTATGGGTTCGACTATAACAGCTTAGGTGAACCTGATGTTAAAGAGAGAGACCATGGTGAATGGAGACCCCACTTCAATTTCGGAACAACATTTTAAATTTCAGGAGGGAAAAATATGCTAAAAAAAACTTTTTTGACTTTCCTTTTTACTCTGTTTTTTGGATTGCTTATACTCTCTGGGCTTTCCTTTTCCCAGGAGGGAAGGCTTGGCTATATTGATTCGATGAGGTTGAGAACTGAGTATAAGGAGTTTACTGAGGCTCAGGCGAAATTTGATAAGGAAGTCATATCCTGGGAAGCACAGGCGGACTCAATGAAAAAAGAGATCGACAGCCTCGAGGCGGATTTAGATAATCTAAAATTGATTTTATCAGAAGAAAAAAAGAAAGAAAAAGAGGAGTTTTTGGAGACAAAAAAGCTTGCGTATCATAAATTCACCGAGGATATTTTTGCACCTAATGGAAAAGTTGAAAAAAGGAACGCTGAGTTGACCAAGCCAATTTTGGATAAGATAAATAAAGTTTTGGAAAAAATAGCGCTTGAGAACAATTTCGATATAATCTTCGATTCGGTTAACGGGAATATCGCCTATGCCAAAAAAGCACTTGATTTAACAGATAAGGTCTTGGAAGAGCTGGAGAAGTTAGAATAAAATGGAAAAAACACTTAAGGAAATAGCTTTATTTGTTGAGGGGAAGCTTGTCGGTATCGATCAAGAGATGGGTGGTAAGGAGGTTAAAATAAAAGGTCTTTCTGGAATAGAGGAGGCTGGTCCTGGAGATTTAACCTTTTTGGCTAACCCTAAATATAAGAATTTTTTGGACAAAACCAAAGCTTCTGCTGTGATCGTTGGTGAGGATATCGGTATCGATCAAGAGATAGAAAAGTCGAGGATCCCAGTAATCAGATGCAAAAATCCTCGTTTTGCCTTCTGTAAGGTTATGGAGCTTTTCTTTCCCCCACAAAAAATATATCCTGAAAAAATCGATAAAACATCTGTTTTGGGAAAAGATGTAAAAATAGGTAAAGGTATCTATATCGGACCTTTTGTGGTTGTTGAAGATAACGTCGAAATAAAAGATGATGTTGTTATTATGGCTGGCTCTTTTATCGGCAAGAATTCTACACTTAAAGAAAACTCGATTATTTATCCTAACGTGACCATAAGGGAGGATGTAACCGTAGGTAAGAATGTTGTAATTCACAGTGGAACAGTTGTCGGAGCAGATGGGTTTGGATATGCTTTTGAATCGGGAGTCTATCATAAAATTCCTCAGGTGGGCAAAGTCCAGATCGATGATTTTGTTGAGATAGGAGCCAATGTATGCATTGATAGAGCCACTTTAGGGACAACGAAGATTGGCAAGGGGACAAAGATCGACAATTTAGTCCAGATCGGACACAATGTGAAGATTGGAGAAAATACAATAATTGTAGCCCAGGTTGGAATCTCAGGAAGCACCCGGATCGGCAACAACGTTATCATAGCAGGACAGGCTGGATTTGTTGGTCATATAGAGATAGGTGATCGTGTGGTTGTAGGTGCACAATCAGGTATCTCCAAGGATATTCCCTCTGATACTGTGGTATTCGGATATCCAGCCAGGGAGGCAAGAAAAGCTAAAAAGATAGAGGCATGTATTTCCAATCTTCCCAAATGGGTTAAAAGGGTAAGTGAGTTGGAAAAGAAAATAAAAGAGATCGAAAAAAAACATTGATTTTTTTTAATCCGAGGAGGTTAATATGAGCGAGACTATTGAATTAACAGATGATACTTTTGAAGATGAAGTTCTGAAATCGAATAAACCAGTAATAGTTGACTTCTGGGCTCCCTGGTGTAGCCCTTGCAGGCTGGTTTCACCGGTGGTGGAGGAGCTTGCCACCGATTATCCTGATAAACTTAAAGTTGGTAAACTGAACGTGGATGACAACTCCAAGATCGCATCCCAATATGGAATAATGAGTATTCCCAGTATCCTTTTTTTCAAGGATGGAAAACTTGTGGATCAGGTTATTGGTGCAGTTCCAAAATCTTATTTGAAGGAAAAGGTAGATAAAATCTTAGGATGAAAACAGAAGCTAAAAGATTTGAGAACCCAAAAGATGAAAAGATTAAAGAGATTTTGGCAAACTCAAGAAATATTGCTGTGGTCGGGCTTTCACCAAATCTATCACGTCCATCTTTCTGGGTGGCAAATTATCTTAAAAAAAACAACTTCAAGATAATCCCAGTAAACCCTAAATATCAACAGATTTTAGGAGAGAGAGCTTTTCCTAAGTTGACTGATGTTTTAGAAAAAATTGATGTTGTGGATATATTTCGCAGTCCTGAGTATGTTATGCCTGTGGTTGAGGACGCTATAAAAATTAAGGCGAAGGTTATCTGGATGCAGGAGGGTGTGATAAATTTTGAAGCCGCAGAAAAGGCTAAAAAGAATAATATTTTGGTTGTTATGGACAGGTGTATTTCCAAGGAGCACAAAAGACTGTTTTAGATTCAAGATGCAAGTGACAAGATGCAAGGGTTAAGGGGCAAGATGCAAGGGGCAAGGGTTGAAAATCAGAGGTTAGTGAAGGGTACCCTTACCCTTCACCATTTTAACTAAATTTCACAAGTTTTTTTCTTATCTTTAATTGATTTTATAAAACTTCAATTTACGGCGGGATGAATTCCCGCTACTATGAAGTGTTGAGAAGTTTTGCGGTCATAGAGCGGGGAATTTATCCCCGCTAAATAATTATCATCAAGAATTTTTCTTTTTATTCTTAGCTTGGATTATCGATGAAAACAAATCCACCGATTTTTTTCTAACCCCATTTAATTAATCCAATTTCAAAATATCAGGTAATCTTTGATTCAACCGATACGTATAATAGATAAAATGAGCTATTACCACAGAACATATGATTGGGGCAGAAGAAGGTGGACTAAAGGTGTTAAAAGGCTTATTATTATAAATGTAGTTATATGGCTTTTGATGCTGGTTGGTTACAATTTGCTCACCCCCTTTGGTCTTACCCCCACTTTAGTTAAAAAAGGATATATCTGGCAACTTTTCACCTATATGTTCCTTCACGGTGATTTTTTCCATATACTTTTCAATATGTTCATTTTATGGATGTTTGGAAGATCTATCGAGGAGGAATGGGGGACAAAAGAGTTTGTGAAATACTATTTTATAACCGGCATAGGCGCAGGAGTCTTCACCTTCATCCTCTCGATAAACTCATCTATCCCAACAATCGGAGCCTCCGGCGCAATTTTCGGAATACTGGTGGCTTATGCTATGATGTTCCCTAACAGCTTAATCTATGTCTGGTTTTTGTTCCCGGTCAAGGCAAAATATTTAGTTATGTTTTTTGCTATCCTTGAGCTAATTGCATCGGTGAGATATACTCCTGATGGGATCGGGCATTTCGCTCACTTAGGAGGAATGGTGGTGGGATATCTTTATCTTAAATCTGACCGGAGATTATTCGGTTTCCTTAAGTTTTTTAAAAAAATCAAATATAAAAAGAAACTGAGAACAGTTCATAAGAAAAGGGAAAAAACAGAGGAGTTGATGAAAAGGGTTGACCAGATATTGGACAAGATAAATCAGGTGGGATATGATAACCTATCCAAGGAGGAAAAAAAGATTTTAGAGAAAGCCAGCCACATCCTTTCAGATGAACAAAGTGGCTGAGGTGTAGCCAGCATATGCGTATGCATTCATACGAAAAAAAGGGAGGATGCTATGCCAAAAAAGATTTTGGTTGCAGACGATTCTTTTGCCATAAGGAGTGTGGCAGAATCCCTTCTCAGTCAAAAGGGATATGAGGTCCTGTGTGCCAGCAATGGCGCAGAAGCGTGGGAATTGATCAGGATGACAAAACCTGATCTTATTTTTTTAGATCACTCCCTGCCAGATCTGGAAACAGACAAAATCTGTGAAAAGATAAAAAAACAGAGTGATTTAAAAGATATACCTGTAGTTGTTCTTCTGGGAACTAATGAGGTTAAAAAGCAGGGTAAGTTTAAAGATTTAGGAGTGGACGCTTTTGTGCTCAAGCCTTTTACACCAAAGGAATTTTTAACGAAAGTTGAGCTTTTTTCTGAGTTGAAGCCTTCTTCTGAACAAAGATCATCTGAAAAAAAAGAAGAGAAAAAAACCCAGGTTCACGGATATGACTGGTTCATCTCAGAGATGAAAAAGGAGATGGGGCAGGTTCTGCCTGAAAAGTCTTTTGATGAGCAAAAAGATAAAAAAGAGTCAACTGAGGAAATTGTTCTAAATCAAGACTTAGAGAAAAAAGCTCTTTCACAGGAAAATGACAAAGAATTCAAGGTGAAGGAGCTGGATTCTCGAAAAGAAGGCTATGATAACTTCATCTTTGAGCAAAAAAAACAAGATAAAAAAGACCTCACAACCCAAGAGGTGGTTTACACTGAACTTAAATTCGATGATGAGCCAGAAAAGAAAAGGTCTGAACAAAAAAATGCGAAGCATCCTTCGAAGAGGTCTTTGGATGTGACCTTTTCAGATTTCGATTACAAAGAGATAACAGATAAATTGGTTGAGCAGATCTCCACCAAAATAGCAGAAAAAATCGCCTCTATGATCGATAGAAAGGTTTTAGAGGAGGAGATAAAAAAGAGACTGGGGGAGTTTTAGGAATTTAAATCAAGCATCTAACCTTTCTGTGGAGTGTAAACCTTCAGGTTTACTTGGTCAAGCGACAGCTTGACCTAACTTGCATATGTGGAGTGTAAACCCTTCAGGCTTACAAGTCAAGCTAAAGCTTGACACTCCATATGCTTCTTGAGTGTGCGAAGTCTCTTGACCTTCGGCATCTTGACGATAAACCTTTCCTGGCCGGACAGGCAGGTTTACAAAAAAATAAAGCTAAAGCTTTATACTCCAAATTACTTTTTTAAAGTGCCTGTCGGGTCCCCAGACCCGACAGACCTATCCCGCCAGGTCGGGGACCTGGCGGGCACAAATTGATGACCACCAAGTTTGCTAAAAGATAAAGCTGAAGTTATTGTCACACTTAGACTGAGCTTTATACTCCAGTATATTCGGTATCTTTCGGTATCTCAAATTTAGCTGAGTAGGCAAGGTAAATTTTTCAATAGGCTTTCCGTATTAATAATATAGAATCGGAGGATTTGTATTGGGTGCTGAGCTAAAAGACATCACTATTTTTATCGCCTTTTTAGGGGGAATAATCTCATTTGTCTCCCCCTGCGTTCTGCCATTAATCCCCGGCTATCTTTCGTTTATCTCCGGGGTTTCAATCGAAGAGATGAAGGATAAAACTGAGAAAGCTAAGGTTACCAAAAAGGTAGCAATGAATTCTTTGTTTTTCATCTTTGGATTTTCCGTTGTCTTTATTTTACTTGGCGCCTCCTCCACATTCTTAGGAAATTTCATCTTAGCACATAAGTTCACTTGGTTCAATAAAATAGCAGGTGGGATAGTTATCCTCTTCGGATTGCATCTTTTAGGCGTTTTCAAAATATCATTTCTGAACTATGAGAAAAGATTTCACATAAGACGAAAATCATTCGGAATCTTGGGCTCATTTTTGATCGGCTTTGCCTTTGCTTTTGGCTGGACACCCTGTGTTGGACCAATCTTAGCTCCTATCTTAGGAATGGCTGCTTTAAAAGAGAGCGTTATGCAAGGTATTTTGCTTCTGGCTTTTTACTCTTTGGGTTTGGGTATCCCATTTTTCATCGCGGGAATAGGGTTCAACACTTTTTTAAGAGTTTTTCAAAAAGTAAAAAGATATTTTAATATCATCGAGATAATAAGCGGTCTTTTTCTAATTGGAGTTGGTCTTTTGATCTTCACCAATTCTTTTTTCTATTTAGCTGGTCTTTTAACAAGATTGTTTCCCGGGCTAACAGTGGGATGACTTTTTATTGCTTGTCCAAACAAAATAAACCCAATACGTAGGGGAGACCCTTGTGGTCTCCCGCTGGCAGTCGGGAGGGGACAAGCCCCTCCCCTACAGAAAAATCCGAAGGATCTTGACGATTTGCATTATTTAATTGGAATGGTATTACCTATGTTTTTTATCAATGAATTTAAAAAATCTTTAATCTATTTTTCTTTTGTCTGTAAGCTGGGCAGGTAATGAAAATATTCATAAACTTTTGTCCGACAAGTTATAATATAGACGTTCAGTTCATCTAAACAAATTTTGAATTATTTCGAGCCTTCTATGAGAAAGATTTCAAGAAGAGATTTTATAAAAAGTTCAATTGGCTTGGCAACAACCACGCCTTTTTTAGCTTTCAATCTTGAAAAAAACTTAGCTGAGATCGAAAAAGAACTGGTGGAGTTCCCTGATTTAGCTGTTGTTACCAATGGAGAGCCGAAAGATCTAACAAGAGGAGCGCTTGAGCTTTTAGGTGGGATGAAAAGGTTTGTTTCAAAAGGTGATATAGTTGTTGTCAAGCCGAATATTGGCTGGGACAGAAATCCAGAGCAAGCAGCAAATACCAATCCTGAAGTTGTGGCTGAGATTGTCAGACTATGTCTTGACGCAGGGGCAAAAAAGGTCAAGGTTTTCGACCGTCCCTGCAACACCGCATCGAGATGTTATGAGAACTCTGGGATAAAAAAGTCCGCATCTGAGGCTGGAGCTGAGGTAAGCTATGTGGTTGATTATGGTTTTGTCAAAACCAAATTCCCGGAGGGGATAAAGTTGAAATCCTGGGAGATATATAAGCCCGCCTTAGATTGCGATCTTTTGATCAATGTCCCTGTTGCCAAGCATCACAGCCTTACGAGATTGACCTTGGGAATGAAAAACCTTATGGGGATAATGGGAGGTGACAGAGGAAAAATTCACTGGAACATCGATGAGAATTTAGCTGACCTTTCAAATTTCGTAAGACCTAAATTGACAATATTGGATGCTGTCAGAATTCTTATAAGAAACGGTCCCCAGGGTGGTAGGTTAAAAGATGTCAAAAAGATAGATACAATCGTTGCAGGTGAAAAGGTTGCCTCAGTGGATGCTTATGGTGCAACCCTTTTTGGATTGAGTCCTTCTGATCTGGGCTCTGTCAAACTCGGAGAAAAGCTCGGCTTAGGAGAGATAGATTTTAAAAAACTCTGGATTAAAAAAACAAGCCTCTCTTAAAAGGGGGTAAATTTTTTATGAGAACTCTCAGGAGATTCACTCAGATTCTTTTTTTTATTTTTTTTATACATCTTTTCTTTTCCGCAAGCTACCCTTTAACTTCAAAAATACCAATTGACCTTTTTTTGCGAGCTGACCCTTTGATTGCTATTTCATCAATTGTTTCCTCACGTGCTTTTATCAATAAATTTACCATAGCATTTATCTTAGTTCTTTTAACCATTCCCTTAGGAAAATTCTTCTGCGGTTGGGTCTGTCCTCTGGGAACAGCTCTGGATGGGGTTAGTTATCTAACCAAGAACAAGATTGGAAAAAGTATAAAAAAACTTCAAACTTTAAAATATTATATTTTAATATTTTTATTAATCGGAGTCTTATTCTCATCCCAGTTAGTCTGGTTTTTAGATCCTATTGCTCTTTTGAGCAGAAGTTTGACTTTATCGGTTTTCCCCATTGTTACACTT